>JBKQQQ010000499.1:0-9764 GCA_052144275.1 Streptosporangiaceae bacterium | reverse complement strand
TAATCGATCCCCAGGCAGTTGTCGTAGTCCCACGGTATGAAGTGGAAATAAGGAGAGCTGACGAAATCCTTCACCGTTCCTGCGTGTCCCGAGTTGTAAAGATAATAATTAGATCCGGATGCGTAATAATTGTCCCAGCTCCCGAGCAGCATATTGACGGCCGCCCACCTGAGGAAGGCATTGACGTTCATGATGCCGTCCACCGACTCGCGGAAGGCGTCCGTGCCGAAGCGTCCCTCGCCGCCGCCCAGCCCGATGCCGTTGATCGTCCTGATGAAACAGGCCAGGTCGTCGTAGGTGCTGGCGTCGGGGTTGTTCTTATTGGTCTGGTGCCGGTAGGTACGCTCGGCAGAGCCGGGGATGAAATACTGCCGTCCCGAGTCATCCCCGTCGGGCGCAGTCCGGTGTTCCAGAAACGCACCACCAATGTCGCGATAGCCGGTCTTGTAGAGGTTTCCCCGGTAGTTTCCGCCGAAATGATCTCTCAAGAACTTCTTGTCGACATGCTCGATGACAGAAAAGAGTCCCCGGTATCTTGTGCCGAAGGCCAGCTTCGCGTACGTATGCCGTGGCGCGGGAATATCGGCCAGGCCGAACAGGCGCCAGGCCAGCGCTTCGCGCATCTGGGAAGGATCGTTGTACATCGCCTTGAGATTGATCCGGGTCATCCCAGCCAGCCGGTTGCCGTGCCCGGCGGCATCGATGATTATCCGCCACGACGGCTTCGGCGCGCGCAGCGTGCGGTTTCCGCTGTTCTTCAGCGCGAAATCCTGGGTGCTGAACAAGGCACCTCCGCCGTCCAGGGCCGGAATGCGCCTGCGGTCGGCCGGATCGGTCTTCCACACGTCGAGCCTGGCACCGTGGGCGGGCTTGACCGGCTCGGTCAAGACACCGCGTCCTGGCCGGAATCCCGTGACATGAAACATGTACATGTCCGCATCGAAGAACTCCGGCTTCCCCAGCGACGCCCGCCCCTTGAACATCGCCCAGAACCGGTCCTTGCCGACAGCCGTGTCGACGCTTCCCCTCATGCCTGTGCCTCCCCCAGCCGACCGCGTTCGGCAGCGCCTCCAGCAGAGCGGCGCGTCCGAGTATCAGCCCATACCTCTCAGAGCAGGCGGCCGGACCGTTGATACATGGCAGGGGCCGGCCTACAGACCCAGTTTCTTCACTACCGCGTTGCCATCGATGACCATCTCGCCGTGCTGATTCGACACCGTCGTATGTAGCTTGACGATCCTCTTGTCATCGCGCTTCTCCGTCACGGTCACCACGACCGTGACGGTATCGCCGATTTTCACGGGAGCCGTAAATTTGAGGTCCTGGCCGAGGTAAACAGAGTTCGGCCCGGGCAGCTTGGTGCCCAGCACCGCGGAGATCAGCCCCGACACGAGCATGCCGTGCGCGATCCGCTCCCCGAAGATCGACTCCTTCGCGTGTTCGGCATCGACATGAACCGGGTTCACGTCCCCGGTGAGGCCGGCGTACATCACGATGTGTGTTTCCGTGATCGTCACGCTGAGCGATGCCTCATCCCCGGTCTTGATGTCCTCGTAGGCCAGGTCGGCCATGGTTCACGCTCCGTAATCCTTTGCGTACATCTTCGGGTACGCTCGTAGATAGTGAACGTAAGGTGGTTGCCGCCCTGCGGCAAAGAGCCGTTGGTCCCGCGGTTAGGTGCCCATTGGCCGCGAGCCGACCATCGGGGCGGCGGGCGCGAGGAGCGGAAGATCAAAAAATCCTTTCCTTCGCTAAACGTACCGTATCTGCCGTTTTTCCCCCGAACGGGCCGCGGTGCACGGCTGAGCCTGATGCATCCTGTGGTTCCCAGCGTCGCCATCTCCCGGCGAAAGGGCCGTTGGTCCCGCGGGTAGGTGCCCATTGGCGCTAGCCGCCCTCCGGGAGCCGACCGACGTTGAGGAGACAAGTAGCTAAGTCGTCGCATGACCCAGACGTCCTGCGTCGTTGGCGCAGGTAGTGCCTGGTAGGAGGCAGCCGTGAAAGAAATCCTCGAGACGATCCTCGACCCCGGCAGCCAGTCTGCTGATTTCGCGGCGTTGCCGCTGCCGGAGGCCTACCGGGCAGTCACCCTGCACCGGGACGAGGAGCACATGTTCGACGGCATCCACACCCGCGACCGGGACCCGCGCAAGTCCCTGCACATGGACGAGGTGCCCGTCCCCGAGCTCGGCATGGGTGAGGCCCTGGTCGCCGTCATGGCGAGCGCGGTCAACTACAACACCGTTTGGAGCTCCATCTTCTCGCCGGTCTCCACCTTCGCCTTCCTGCGCCGCTACGGGAAGCTGTCGGAGCTCACCGCGCGGCACGACCTGCCGTACCACGTGGTCGGCTCGGACCTAGCAGGGGTGGTGCTGCGCACCGGCCCCGGGGTGACCGTCTGGCAACCGGGTGAGGAGGTCGTCGCCCACTGCCTGTCAGTCGAGCTGGAAAGCTCCGACGGGCACAACGACACCATGCTCGACCCGGAGCAGCGCATCTGGGGCTACGAGACCAACTTCGGCGGCCTGGCCGAGCTGGCCCTGGTCAAGACCAACCAGCTGATGCCCAAGCCCAAGCACCTCACCTGGGAGGAAGCCGCCACGCCGGGCCTGGTGAACTCGACCGCCTTCCGGCAGCTGGTCTCGGACAACGGCGCTGCGATGCACGTGGGCCAGAACGTGCTGATCTGGGGCGCCAGCGGTGGCCTGGGCGCTTACGCCACCCAGTACGCACTAGCGGGCGGGGCGATCCCGATCTGCGTCGTGTCCAGCGAGCGCAAAGCAGACCTCTGCCGGTCGATGGGCGCCGAGCTGATCATCAACCGCAGCGCCGAGGACTACAAGTTCTGGAAGGACGAGCACACCCAGGACCCCAAGGAGTGGAAGCGGTTCGGTGCCAGGATCCGCGAGCTCACCGGCGGCGAGGACGTGGATATCGTCTTCGAGCATCCCGGCCGGGAGACGTTCGGCGCCTCGGTGTACGTGGCGCGCCGCGGCGGCACCATCGTGACGTGCGCCTCGACTTCGGGGTTCATGCACGAGTATGACAACCGCTACCTGTGGATGAGCCTCAAGCGCATCATCGGCTCGCACTTCGCCAACTACCGTGAGGCGTGGCAGGCCAACCGCCTGGTGTCCAAGGGCATGATTCACCCGACCATGTCGGTGGTCTACCCGCTGGAGGATGCTGGCCAGGCCGCCCTTGATGTCCACCGGAACCTGCATCATGGCAAGGTCGGGATCCTGTGCCTGGCCCCGCAGGAGGGTCTCGGCGTGCGCGATCACAAGCTGCGCGAGAAGCACCTGACGGAGATCAACAGGTTCCGGGACTTGTAAGGATTGGGGCTAGGTTACAAGATCATGATTGAGCCGAACGGGGCGGGCCGAGCGCCTCGGCCCGCCCGGGAGCATCCCTGGCTGATGCGGACCTATGCCGGGCACTCGACCGCGAAAGAGTCCAACGCGCTGTTCCGCCGGAACCTGGCCAAGGGGCAGACCGGCCTGTCGGTGGCGTTCGACCTGCCCACCCAGACCGGATATGACGCCGACCATATTCTCGCCCGCGGCGAGGTCGGCCGGGTCGGCGTTCCGGTCGGGCACCTGGGCGACGTGCGTGCCCTGTTCGACGGCATCCCGCTCGAGCAGACCAACACCTCGATGACGATCAACGCCACGGCCATGTGGCTGCTGGCGCTGTACCAGGTTGCCGCCGAGGAGCAGGGCGCCGACATCGCCAAGCTGACCGGCACCACCCAGAACGACATCATCAAGGAATACCTCTCCCGCGGCACCTACGTCTTCCCGCCGGGCCCCTCGGTCCGCCTCACCACCGACCTGATCGCCTACACGGTGGCCCACATGCCCAAGTGGAACCCGATCAACGTCTGCAGCTACCACCTCCAGGAGGCCGGGGCCACCCCGGTGCAGGAGATCGCGTACGCACTGTGCACCGCGATGACGGTCCTGGATGCCGTGCGCGATTCGGGGCAGGTCCCGCCGGAGCGGATGGGCGAGGTCGTCGCGCGCATCTCGTTCTTCGTCAACGCGGGCGTCCGCTTCGTCGAGGAAATGTGCAAGATGCGGGCCTTCACCCGGCTCTGGGACACGATCACCCGGGAGCGGTACCAGATCGTCGACCCCGCGCGCCGCCGCTTCCGCTACGGCGTGCAGGTCAACTCGCTGGGGCTGACCGAGGCGCAGCCGGAGAACAACGTTCAGCGGATCGTCCTGGAGATGCTGGGCGTCACCCTGTCCAGGGACGCCCGGGCTCGCGCCGTCCAGCTCCCGGCCTGGAACGAGGCACTGGGCCTGCCCCGGCCCTGGGACCAGCAGTGGAGCCTGCGCATCCAGCAGGTGCTCGCGTTCGAGTCGGACCTGCTTGAGTACGGCGACCTGTTCGAAGGGTCGGCTGTGGTGGAGGCCAAGACCGCGGATCTGATGGCCGGCGCGCAGGCGGAGATCGCCGCGGTGGCCGAGCTGGGCGGGATGGTGCCGGCGGTGGAATCCGGTTACCTCAAGGCTCAGCTCGTGGCCTCGCACGCGGCCCGGCGCGCACGCATCGAGTCGGGCGAGGAAAAGGTCGTGGGGGTCAACTGCTTCCAGGCCACCGAACCCAGCCCCCTCACGGTGAACGCTGACACCGCGGTCTACCACGTAGACCCGGCCTACGAGCGCGCGGTGCTGGCCGATCTGGCGGAGTGGCGCCAGCACCGCGCCAAGGGGGAGGTGCTGGCCGCCCTGGACCGGCTCAGGGCCGAGGCGGCGCGCCCGGACGTCAACCTGATGGACGCCACCCTGGCCTGCGCCCGCGCGGGCGTCACGACCGGCGAGTGGTCCTTCGCGCTGCGGGAGGTGTTCGGCGAATACCGGGCGCCTACCGGCGTCGGCAGTGCCCCGGTGCCGGCCGGATCAGGCGCGGAACTGGCCGCGGTCCGCGAGGCGGCGCACGCCACGGCGGCGGAGATCGGGGCGGGTCGGCTGCGCCTGCTGCTGGGCAAGCCCGGCCTGGACGGGCACTCCAACGGGGTCGAGCAGATCGCCGTCCGGGCCCGCGACGCCGGGTTCGAGGTAATCTACCAAGGCATCCGGCTCACCCCCGAGCAGATCGTGGCCGCCGCGGTCGCCGAGGACGTGCACTGCGTCGGGCTGTCCATCCTCTCCGGCGGGCACGCCGAGCTGGTGCCTGACGTGCTACGCCGGCTGCGCGAGGCCGGCGCCGGGGACATCCCGGTGGTGGTCGGCGGGATCATCCCCCCGGCCGACGCGGCCAGCCTGCGCTCCCAGGGAGTAGCCGCCGTCTTCACTCCGGCGGACTTCGGCATTACGGTCATCATCGGCCGCATCGTCGAGGTGATACGACTGGCCCACAAGCTCCAGCCGCAGGCGAGTGGGCTCACCAGGGCCATGACAATCGAAGGGTGACCATGAATACCGTAACGACCGCACCCGGTATCGCGACGGGCCGACTGCGCCCGCGCCGTTCCTGCCTGGCCGTCCCTGGCAGCAGCCCCCGTTTCCTAGAGAAGGCGCAGGGCCTGCCCGCAGACCAGGTGTTCCTGGACCTGGAGGACGCCTGCGCGCCGCTGGTCAAGGAGAGCGCCCGTGGCCTTATCGTCGACGCGCTCAACAACGGCGACTGGAGCGGCAAGATCCGCGTCGTCCGGGTGAACGACTGGACCACGCACTGGACGTACCGGGACGTGATCACGGTGGTCGAGGGCGCGGGCGCCAACCTGGACTGCATCATGCTGCCCAAGGTGCAGGACGCCGAGCAGGTCAAGGCGCTGGACCTGCTGCTCACCCAGATCGAGAAGACGGTCGGGCTCGAGGTGGGCCGGATCGGCATCGAAGCCCAGATCGAGAACGCCAGGGGGCTGATGAACGTCGACGAGATCGCCGCCGCCTCGCCGCGGCTGGAGACGATCATCTTCGGCCCCGCGGACTTCATGGCCTCGATCAACATGAAGTCGCTGGTGGTCGGCGAGCAGCCCCCCGGCTACGCGGCAGACGCCTACCACTACATCCTGATGCGCATCCTGATCGCCGCCCGCGCTCACGACCTGCAGGCCATCGACGGCCCCTACCTGCTAATCCGTAATCCCGCCGGCTACCACGAGGTGGCCCGGCGGGCCGCGGCGCTGGGCTTCGACGGCAAGTGGGTGCTGCACCCGGACCAGATCGGCGCGGCGAATGAGATCTTCTCCCCCTCGCAGGAGGACTACGACCACGCGGAACTGATCCTGGACGCCTACGACTGGTGCACGTCGGAGGCGGGCGGGGCCAAGGGGTCGGCCATGCTGGGCGACGAGATGATCGACGAGGCGTCCCGCAAGATGGCCCTCGTGATGGCGGGCAAGGGACGGGCCGCGGGCATGCAGCGGACGTCCAAGTTCGAGCCCCCGCAATCCTGAGGAGGACACTTCAGATGCAGTTCGGACGGACGTACGAGGAGTTCGAGGTCGGGGCGGTCTACAAGCACTGGCCCGGCAAGACGGTCACCGAGTATGACGACCACCTCTTCTGCCTGCTCACCATGAACCACCATCCGCTCCACCTGGACGCAAACTACGCCGGGCAGGCCACGGACTTCGGCCGGAACGTGGTGGTGGGCAACTACATCTACTCGCTGCTGCTCGGCATGTCGGTACCGGACGTCTCGGGTAAGGCGATCGCGAACCTGGAGGTCGAGTCGCTCAAGCACGTGGCGCCGACCTTCCACGGTGACACCATCTACGGTGAGACCACCGTGCTGGGCAAGCGGCTCACCTCGGCGGGCGACCGGGGCGTCGTCCAGGTCGAGACCCGCGGCTACAAGCAGGACGGGACCCTAGTGTGCGTGTTCCGCCGAAAGGTGATGGTGCCGACCGAGACCTACGTCAAAGAGCGCGGCGGCGAACAGCCCGGCCGTCCCGAGCCCGCTAGCTGAAGGGACGACCATGGAACGCCTCGCCCAGACCGAAGGCCTGACCGACATCCAGCGCGACATCCTGTCCACGGTACGGGACTTCGTGGACAAGGAGATCATCCCGGTCGCCACCGAACTCGAGCACAAGGACGAGTACCCCGCCCAGATCGTCGAGGGCATGAAGAAACTCGGCCTGTTCGGGCTCACCATTCCCGAGGAATACGGCGGCCTCGGCGAGTCGCTGCTCACCTATGCGCTGGTGGTGGAGCAGATCGCCCGCGGCTGGATGTCGGTGTCGGGCATCGTCAACACCCACTTCATCGTGGCGTACATGATCAACCAGCACGGCACGCAGGAGCAGAAGGACTACTTCCTGCCCAAGATGGCGGCGGGCGAGGTCCGCGGCGCCTTCTCCATGTCGGAGCCGGGCATGGGCTCGGACGTCTCGGCGATTTCCACCAAGGCGGTGCCCGACGGCGATGACTACGTGATCAACGGCCAGAAGATGTGGCTGACCAACGGTGGCACCTCCAACCTGGTGGCGGTACTGTGCCGGACCGACCAGGGGCGCGATGCGCCGCACAAGAATATGACCACCTTCCTGATCGAGAAGGAGCCGGGCTTCGGCCCCAACCCCACGGTCCCTGGCCTGGTCGTACCGGGGAAGATCGAGAAGATGGGCTACAAGGGCGTTGACACCACCGAACTGCTCCTCCATGACGTCCGTATCCCGGCCAGCCGGGTGCTCGGCGGCGCCCCTGGCCAGGGCTTCTACCAGATGATGGACGGCGTGGAGGTCGGCCGGGTCAACGTGGCCGCCCGCGGCTGCGGAGTCGCCCTCCGCGCCTTCGAGCTGGGCATCGCCTATGCGCAGGTGCGGCACGCCTTCGGCAAGCCGATCGTCGAGCACCAGGCCATCGCGTTCAAGCTGGCCGAGATGGGCATCAAGGTTGAGGCCGCCCACCAGATGATGACGATGGCGGCCCGCAAGAAGGACTCCGGCCAGCGCAACGACCTCGAGGCCGGCATGGCCAAATACCTCGCCTCCGAGTACGCCAAGGAGGTCGTGGAAGACTCCTTCCGCATTCACGGCGGCTACGGCTTTTCCAAGGAGTACGAGATCGAGCGCCTGTACCGGGAGGTGCCTATGCTGCTGATCGGCGAGGGCACGGCGGAGATCCAGAAGATGATCATCGGACGCCGGCTGCTGGAGGAATACCGGATCCCCGGCTAGATACCAGATTCCCGGCCGTCACTGCGTGTCGCCGCTTGCCAGCGGGCGGCGACTCGATCACCGACGGAGAACCCCGCGTATGACTCCGGTGATCACCTGCATCCCGATGACGCCGGATACCAGGCTATGGCCAACACCATCAGCCTGCAGATGCTGCTACCGCGGTAATTGCGGCGAGGGCTTGACCTTGACCCGGGGGCAGGGTTCGAGCATGGGTGGCATGAACGCACTGACCAAGCACGCGACACGAACCGCGGTGGCCGCGGCCGGCCTGCGCAAGGCGTACGGGGAGAAGGTCGTCCTGGACGGCGTCGACCTGTCCATCCACGAGGGCGAGGTCTTCGCCCTGCTCGGGCCGAACGGCGCGGGCAAGACGACTACCGTGCGGATCCTGTCTACCCTGATCCCGGCGGACGCCGGGGTGGCCAGCGTGATGGGGCACGACCTGCGCGGTGAGGCCGGCGCGGTGCGCGCGGTGATCGGGGTCACCGGGCAGTTCTCCGCGGTCGACGACCTGCTCACCGGCGAGGAGAACCTGCTGCTGATGGGCCGCCTGCTGCATCTGCCGGCGGCCGAGCGGCGGACGCGGGCCGCCGCTCTGCTGGAGCGCTTCGAGCTGGCCGAGGCGGCGAGGCGGATCCCGGCCACCTACTCCGGCGGCATG
The DNA here is from genome assembly GCA_052144275.1 of Streptosporangiaceae bacterium. Lineage (GTDB taxonomy): Bacteria > Actinomycetota > Actinomycetes > Streptosporangiales > Streptosporangiaceae > Palsa-504. Next base: position 963 of record JBKQQQ010000499.1, on the reverse strand, counting down.
AAGCGGCGTCTCGACATCGCGATGACCCTGATAGGACGGCCCCGGCTGATCTTCCTCGACGAGCCCACCACCGGCCTGGACCCGCGCAGCCGCCACACCACCTGGCAGCTCATCCGCGACCTCGTCGCCGACGGCGTCACCATCGTGCTGACCACGCAGTACCTGCAGGAGGCCGACCAGCTCGCCGACCGCATCGCCGTGCTTGACCAGGGCCGCATCGTCGAGGCCGGCGTGCCGCTCGCCCGCATCAACGAGCTGCTCGCCGCCGACCCTGACCGGTTCGCCGCGGCGATCGCCGAGATCGACCGCAACCTGGCCGAACGGGCCGAGGAAATCCTCCGCACGCGCAAGCGGATCGCCCAGCTCAGCGGAGGTGACCGTCTGTTCGTCTCGGCGCAGGTCGCCGACTACCTCGACCGGTTGCACGAGCTCGGCGTGAGCCAGCGCACGGTGCAGATGGAGCGCGACCTCTGGATCTTGATGCAGTCGGTCTCGCCAGAGCAGGCGGCCATCTGGATCGCCGACAAGCGTGACGCGACCGGCGATCCGGAATTCTGTGCCATCTACCTCGAGTACGACGCGGCGTTCGACTGGTCCCCGGACGACCCGCGCCTGCCCGCGCTGGCCGATCGCACCGCGCGGTGGATGGCCAGCCGGTACGGCAGGTCCGAGGGCAAACCGCGGTCGGTGCAGGACCCGGCCATCGCCCGCCTGGTCACCACGCCGGCCGGCGTGTCGTCGCCGGCCTGGGACCGGCTCACCGAACTCACCAGGGAAGCTGGCGGGGACGGCCTTGAGCGTGGTGGATGATGTCGTCGTAGCTGCTCTCAGAAGCCGGGCTGCTCGAACCAGGGCTGGCCGGGCGCGAGCAGGTACCGGTCGGCTAGGTGGTTGAGCACGCGCCGGGCCTGCCGGAACCGGTCGGCCACGTCACCGGCCACCAGGACCCGCGCGGTGGCGGCC
>JBKQQQ010000498.1:0-8681 GCA_052144275.1 Streptosporangiaceae bacterium | reverse complement strand
CCAATGCGGCGACGGCGAGGGTCGTCCACGAGTTGCCGACGATAACGAACAGGACCCATCCAGCCAGGAAGGCGAAGATCGTCAGGGTGATCTTCACCCGGTAGTAGCCGGGCCTCCGGTCGAGCAGACCCATCGCCCGCACCTGCAGCGCCAGTGCACGAAAGCTAGCCGCCGAAGGGTCGACGGCGACAGGCAGCCCGTCTACGGCTGGGGCCCGGTCGGACGGCCGACCAAGATAGCCGGGTGCTGTCATCTTCGTCGCTCCTGTTCTCCTGGGCGTCTTCCGCGCACCGCTCGGGGCCTTCGTCACCAGGGTCTGGAGCAACGATGTCACGGTAAGTGCCCCACCCGGCACCGACCGCACCTGGTCGTCACGACGCTACCACCACGAGACGGCCCCGCAAGGCCGACGCGAGGCGAGCTCCCCTCACCTCGACGGTACGGAAAGGCGGGGACGTCGAGGTCCGGCGCACCCCACACGCACCCCAGCATCTGATGACGTGATAAGTCTGGCCAGGTCAAACGCATGGTGATCAATGCCCTCCGTAGCCGTGAACGTGCCCGCTACGTGCCCGAGCGGAGGAGCCATGGCGGACAGCCATGGTCACTCACGGGCAACGCGTCAGCGCAGACGCAGGTCAGCCGATCCGCAGGTGACGGCGATGCAGCGCCACAGACTTCCCAAGCTGATAGTCCGGAAGATCGCCGAGCGCCCAGGGAGCCCGCTCGCTCACTAGCTCAAACACATGTTCCCTAGTGGCCCTAGGGCTGGCCCTACATTCTCCCTAGGGCGGCCAGGACAAGCGGGGTAAATGCAGGGGAATCACTAGGGCCAAGCCAGGTGAGCCAGCAGGTCAGCGGCTTAGTAGCGCTACCCGAAAGCGCCGGATCGACACCCTGACACCGAAGAGGTCTGTGGTTCAAGTCCATGTAGCCCTCAGCTCCGACTAGACGACCCCGCCGCAGGCCAGCCCTAGATGATGTAGCGACAGACGCGACGGACTAAGTGTTAGCTAGTGCCGCGTCAACCAACGTTCGCCCACTACAGACGCGTCGCCTCAGACCCGGCGTTATGGGACAACTACGCCAGCGTCTCGCTCGAACGTTTGGCCGAACTCTTGGATTGCGAAGGTCCAGAGGTTTCCTTCTCGATCCCTGGCGCTGTATCCGCGCTGCCGACCGTCGGGTGTCGAGTGCGGTTCGTTGAGAACGTGAGCGCCTCGGCTGAGAGCTTGGGCGTAGTGGGCGTCGGGGTCGGCGACCCGCACGTAGGTCCATCCGTGGCCGACGTGGCTGCCGTGCAGCACCTCGGGCTGGTCGGTCTGGGCGACGGCAACCCCGCCGTTCCATCTGATCTCAGCTGCGTCGTCGCCGACCCATACAATCTCCAGCCTGAACAAGTCGCCAAGTTCGGCCATTGCCTGTTGCATATCGAGGTAGGTGAGACAGGGATAGATCATGTCACGCATCTTCCCACCCAGCCCCGGCAGAGGGAGCGCCGAACTGCCGTTCCGCGTTCGCTCGACGTGATGTGAACCGCGCCAGAACACGCGCCGGACGAGCTAGTCCGGGTGCCTCGAAGTGCTGGTAGGGGACGGTTGCAACCCTCCAAACGTTGGCAGACGCGGCACTAACTGCTGCACCGGTCGCCAGGTTCGGATCTGGGAATTAGCGCAGCCAGTACTACGGGTTTAAGCCTCAGCTAAGCCTCAGAGCTAAGCCTCAGCCTGTGCCGACCAACCTTTCGGCGACCTTCCGGGTTGCTTCCATCGCAGTTCCAGCGTCGGCTGCCATCCTCAGATCTAGAGCATCGACGTAAGGAGCTCAACAAATGTTTGCCCGCAAACTCACCAGGTCCATCGTTGTCGGCGCCGCGGCCATCGCGGTCGCGGGCGGTTCCTACGGGATCGTCAGCGCAACCTCCAGCAGCGGCTCAACTGCTGCTGCTAGCACCACCCCCGCTGGCAGCAGCAGCTCCGGCGGCGGGGGATCCAACGCCCGGTCCGGACCGGCCGCAGGGGGATCATCCGGCACGGTCAGCAGCCTGTCCACGTCGGGCTTCACCATCACGACATCAGCGGGTCAGAAGGTGACCGTCAAGGAGGCGTCCTCCACGACGTACCAGAACGGGACGAGCCCGGCCTCGGCGAGTGCCATTACAACAGGCGAACCCGTCCTCGTACTCGGGACGACCAGCTCAACGACCATCACGGCCACGCAGGTCATCGTGCAACCGGCTGGCAGCGAAGGATCGGCGGCTTCCTCGGCGGCCGGGGTGGTCCCCTGCCAGCAGGGTGCACCGGCCACGTCAAAGACGGTCGGTCAGATCCCGGCGGACTACACTCAGGGGTCGGGGACGCTCGCCAGCGGAACGACAGCCAATAAGGCGACCGAAGCTGCGCTGGCCGCCTACCCGGGGGGCGTCGTCGACCGTGTTGTGGAGCTGAGCAACGGCGGGTACGAGGTCCACTACATCGGCGTCAACTGGCCGCACCACATCTTCGTCAACCAGGACTTCCAGGTCATCGGCGCCAACGACTAGACGGACTACGCCCGGTTCCTGGACGCCGCGCACCAGCAGCTGAACGGGCCCGTCGTCCTGGTCTGGGACAACTTGAACACCCACGTCAGCCGCGCAATGGCCGAGCTGGTCGCCGCCAGGTCCTGGCTGACGGTCTACCGGCTCCCGCCCTACGCCTCCGAACTCAACCCGGTCGAAGCGGTCTGGTCGAACCTCAAAAGATCGCTGGCGAACCCTACCAAGCGGAACATCGGCCAGCTGACTGCGCTGGTCAAGACCCGGCTCAGAAGGATGCAGTACCGGGCCGGCCTCCTCGACGGCTTCTTGGCCAAGACCGGACTCGACCTGAGTAACCTCCGCAATTGAAGATCGTTAGACGACACCTAGCCCGCGCCGTTAATGTGTGCTTAGAGGAAGCATCCGCCGAGCAGGTAATCGTAAACGCGGCTGACATTGGGCCTGCGCGGCCAGCCGTTACTGATCACCAGACCGTTCTCCGCGTTGTAGCCGCCGGTGATACGAGGAGAGGGAAACCGCCTGGCGGGATGCAGGTCACAGCCGCCTCAGGGCCGCCCGGACTCGTTCCATGACCCCGGGTCCAGCGCCGATCCAGCTCGACGTGCGCCACCGCGGCGGCACAGCGAACTGCGGTCCATGGGCTCCGGGCACACGAGTCGGGAGCGAGTCGGGCCCGGCGGCACGGGCACCGTTCGGTCCCACGTTGCTGACCTGCGGCTGAGCACTGGTCATCGTTCGGGTTCCCTTTCCTCGCTGCTCGTGCCAGAGGCTTCCTGCTGGCAGCGGCCTTCGGTCTTGCTCGTTCAGGAGAGCTCCTCTAACGCGTCATCCGCGGCTACAGCACGGCCCCGCTCGGGGTGCATGGCTGAGCCCTCTGCCTCGGCGCGGCCGCCGGATTACCGCAGGCGCAACGCATTGCGCCGTCGCGAGGCACGGCTCCGTGATGACGGGCGGGATACTGCTTGCGGAACCGGGCCACCCGGTTGCGTTCCGTGCCGTCCGCCACTCCGCATTCGGAGGCGAGGCGCATGGCACGAACAGGCCGGACGCGTCTCTCGCCGAGTCCTGCAGGCTGCCGTCCCACCGGCCGCCGTCGTCTTCGACTTCGCGCCAGAAGTACTCGCCGCGAAATTCTGAAGGCGCACGATGAACCTCCCGTCGGCCTCGCCGCTGGCGCTGTGGACCGCATTGGCCGCCAGCTCTTCTCCACGATCCGTGTGTCTCATGAGACATCCGGCGTTCATTGGTTGCCGCAAAAGACAGCGACGAGGAAGGAGATCGGAGGGGAGCGAGGGCTCGTAGGCCCGCTTCCGTAGCCTGCCAGGCAGAGATCCGCGGTGGTGAGGGGGGCGCCTGCCTGCAGGACCGCTCGGCGGGTAGGTGATGTTCCGGACGAAGACCATTCCCAGCTCCGCTCAGCCGGGCGCTCATCGTGCCCCCAGGGCAGTCAGCGTGTCCGGCATCACGACGGTCACCGGGCGGCCGGGGGCGGACAGGGTGCACACGGACAAGATTGAGTGCAGCCAGGCCCAGGCGTCGCTAGCCGCAGCGTGGAGAGGCTGCCCGAAATCGCACCACACCGCCTGGGCACCGGCCAGGCGGAAGCTGCCCCACCGGGCCGCGAGCGAGTCCACGACGCGCAAGCCCCGGCCGCCTTCGGCCAGCTCACCGCCGTGCACAAGTCGTGGCGTGCCAGGCCCGCCGCCATCGCACAGGACAAGCCGCGCGCCCTCCCGCCACAAGCAGTAGCCCACCAGCACCCGGCCGCCAGCTGGGCCATGCATCACCGCGTTACCGAATAGCTCGGTCACCACCAAGGCGGCATCGGCGGCGTCGACGGGGCAGTCGTGCCCGCTTATGGCGGAGCTGATCCAGTCCCGGATCTGGCTGCCGAGCCGGGGGTCAGCGTCGAAGACCTGCCACCCGGGTCCGCGCCATCCGCCGATGATCACTGCTGCCTCCTCGCCGCCCGAATGTGTCCGCCGCGGCCCCGGGCGGATTGCTGTTCATCGCGGCTTGCCTTCAGACCGTGCGGCAGCAGTGATGTGGCCCGTCTCTGTCTGCAAGAACTCCCAGCAGGCAGGTAAGAAAGGCTCCTCGGATGGGTCTTGGGTGAGACAGATTCAAACCCTGGAGAGGACAGTTCGGACATGACCAGGACGACATCGTCGGCGATCGGGCAGCCACCCAGCAGCGGACGGAGCGCGGTCCTGACATGCCGCACCTGCTCGTCGCGACCGGGATAGGCCTGTCCCCATGTGCTGTCAGGATGGCCAGGCACCGATCGCGGCAGCAGAAGCGTCTGCGCGGTTCCCCGCGTGCCTGCCAGACTCGGCGCGGCGGCCTGCTCCGTTGCGACACGCGAGAAATGGCTGACTGGCTGTATGCGGGTCTGACCACGTTGTGATCCGGTTGCCATCTCGTCCGTCCTTGTTCAGCGAGGCTGACCGGCGGGAATACTCGTCAGCCGCATCCGGGGTGCTGAGTTGGTCAGCGGTCGTGTCGCTTCAGATGCTGAGCCGGGTAGACGTCATCGTGCCTGACCGCTTCCAGGCGCAGGAAGGGCTCACCAGCGACGATGTGCAAGCTGGACGGCCGGTCACTCACAACAAAGTGTTGCGGCGACGTGTTGCGAGCCGGGGCCGGGAGGGCTCACGCTGGCGTGGAAGCAGGAGCAGCGAGATGTGGGGGATGCGTGGAGTACAGCCCGACCGTCCGGGGACGGCGCCTGATCCGCGAGATCGGGCGGCTGCGCCATGGCAGCGGTCTGTCGATGGAGGCCGCCGCGCAGCGGCTCGGCTGGAGCCTCAGCAAGATGTACCGGCTGGAGAACGGCCGGTCCCGGATCACCACCGATGACCTGGCGGACATGCTCGACCTGTACGGCGTCCGCTCGCCGCAGCGCGAGGCGCTGATCCAGCTTGGCCGGGACGCCCGCAAGAGGGGATGGTGGACCGCTTACAGCGACGTGTTCACCGGCTCTTACATCAGCATGGAGGCTGAGGCGGCCAGCATCCGGGTTAACGCTCACCTGATGCCCGGGATCTTCCAGGTACCCGGCTATGCGCATGAGATGATCCTGCGGACCCGCCCGGCCATCGGGGCCGAGGACGCCGAACGCCGGGTCGCGGCGCGCACCGCCCGGCAGGACGCCCTGTTTAGCAGGCCGCAGCCGCCGGAGATCCACGTGATCCTGGACGAGGCGGTGATGCACCGTCAGGTCGGCGGCCCCGCCGTGATGCGCCAGCAGCTCACCGCGCTCGCCGAGACCGCGACCTGGCCGCATGTCACCATCCAGGTGCTCCCGTTCACGGCCGGGGCCAACGCGGGCATGGATGGCCACTTCGTCATCTTTGCCTTCCCCGAGCCCGAGGACCCACCGGTCGCCTACGTCGAGGGGCTGATGGGTGATGTGTACGTCGAGGCCGGGGAGGAAGTGGACCGGTTCACGCTGGCATGGACCCATCTGGTCACCCAGGCCCTCGACCCGGCCGAGTCCGCTGCAATGATCCGCACGCTAGCGAAGGAGAATCCATGACACCCGCGCAGGACACCATGCTAACCAGGCCATGGCGCAAATCCGGCCGCAGCACTGGCGGCAACGACTGCGTCGAAGTCGCCCAGAGCGGGACCACCTGCCTGGTACGTGATTCGAAGAATCCAGACGGTCCCCGCGTGGCCGTCGGGCCGCGGGCATGGGCCGCCTTCCTCGGTCACATCAAGCACGGTGCGTACGGCAGTTAGATCCGTGGCGACGGGCAGGGTTCCCGGCTACGCCGGGAACCCGCTGCGGGCCTTCTAACGAATGACCGCAGGCGTACGTCAGGTCACTGCCACGTCGTCTGCCGTCTCAGCTGACACTGCCAGGGCTAAGTGTTCCGGCGTGTAACGCGGGGATACCGGCCCTGGCGTCTGGCGTATCGTCGCGGGGCAGGCTGCATGTGGCGGCCAGGGCTTGTTCGGCTGCGTCGAAACGCTCGCGGAACTCCTGTGCCCCGGCGGTGTTCCCGGCTGCCTGGCGGATGAGGCGGAGCCGGTTCAGGCACCGCATCGACGTCACCCCGCCTTCGAGCGCGGGCAGGACGTCCATCGCCGCGGCGACCGCCTCCTGGCGGGCACCCTGCCTTAGCAGCGCGTCCGCCAGCCCCGCGCCGTAGCTGGCGCGGTTGCGGGGGCTCAGCCCGGAGGCGAGCACCTGCCGGTACAGCATGGCGCTGCGGTCGGCCTCGCCAAGGTTCAGGTGCCCCCTGGCCTCCACTCCGGTGATCTCGGTGTCGCTGACGAACCGGAGCCACTCGGGCGGGTCACCTTCCCGGGGACCGCGGTCCAGCTCGCGCCGTGCCTGGAGGATCGCCGACTGGAACGCTGCGTTGTCGCCCAGCAGTGAGGCCGCGCTGGCGTGCCGGAGCGCGATCAGGGCGTGCAGCCATGGCACGGGGATATACCGGCCTTCGTCGGCAGCCTGGTAGGCGAGCCGGAGCGCCTGCCGGGCCGGCTCCCGGCTGGGTCCGGTCCGGGCCATCTCCGCGTACAGCATCGACTGTTCGTCAGCACATGCACGGCCAGCATCACATCCCCGGCGCGAACCGCCAGCTCGCGCGCCTCCTCATACAAGGGCTGCGCCAGCGGCAGGCGCCCTCCGTCCAGCGCGATCCAGCCTGTGCATAGCGCCAGCTCTCCGGCTACCGCCAGGAGCTGGCGGTCTGGTTCGCCCGCATTGGCGCCCTGGACTGCTGGCGCGACACGCTGCCACTGCTGAAGCGCTGACGGCAGCAAGGCCGTCCCGCCTACGGCGCGGTCCCGGATATACAGCACGTCTGTACATGCCTGCCAGTACCTGATGTGGGAACTGCTCACGGCCCGCGGGACGCGAATGGCCGGCGAGGCGGCAGCCAGCCCGGCGGCAGCCACCAGGCCGCCGAAGTCGCGCCGGCTGAGTTCCATGCCCATCTCGTCCTCGGCGCCGGCCGCCTGGCCGGCGTCAGTATCAGCGAATACCAGCGGCAGCAGCGCTCCGCGGGGCATGCCGACCGCATCGGCGAAGTGCAGTGCGGTACGGATGTCGAACATGCCGTCTCGGTGCCCGCGCTCGTAATAGCTTAGCGTCGCGGGGCTCCAGCCGACGATCGCGGCGAGGTCCCGCTGCGACAGGCCGCACGCCGCCCGCACGATCGCCGGTACCGCGGGCAGGTTCACGTGCGCGAGGGCCTGGCGCAGCAGCGGCGAGTCAAACAGCCACAGCGGACGGGACGGCATCTCCCGCGACGCCTTCAGGCAGTCCGGGCACAGGGGATCACCCCGCCGGGCAAGCACGCCCGTCCGGCACGCCGGGCAGGTCAGGACCGCTGGCACCACTCACCCTCCCGCCCCGCCCCTGATGACCCGCCAGCGCTGGACGCAGTCCTGCCGGGCCGCAGTTGACCCGTCCGGCCACGGTCACACGGCACCCGCCCGGGCGGCGTGCTGCTCCTGCATCCCGGTGGGAACTCATGGCAACCACGAAGGTGCCCTCCCTCCACCTGTCGCCTTGGCAACTCGGTCATCGTCAGTGGAGCAGGAGTCACCGCGGGTAGGCTAGTAATGATCCGTAATGACCCGTAGCGACGGCGACGCGAGGTGTCCGCGATGCCAGCACGAAGACCTGATGGCCCGGCATTGCGGGCTTGGCGGCAGTCCCGCAACTGGGACCAGACCGTCACCGCGCATCGTCTTCGCGCCGCCGCAGCAGCGAACGGGGACACCACTGCCAGCCTGAACAGCCTCGTGAAGATGATCTACGCGTGGGAACGCGGCGCGTACACGATCACCGAACGGTACACGCTGCTATATGCGGCGGCACTCGGCGTCCCTGCCGACGAGCTGGCGGACGGCCCGCCGCGCCAGCTCACTGCGATCGCTCCTGTCTCGGGACCGGAACTCCCGCCCGGCCCGCTGACAAACCGGGACGTCGAAGTGATCCGCGGGATGCTCGACTCGCTGACGGCCAGCGACCGGCAGTCCGGCGGCAACCACACGCTGGACTACGCGACCGATTACCTACGCGACATCATCCTGCCCCGCCTGCCGGCCCTTGGCCCTGAACTGGTGATCCGAGATCTGCATGCCGTGGCGTGCGAGTTCACATTGCGCCTGGCCTCGATGT
>JBKQQQ010000497.1:0-4554 GCA_052144275.1 Streptosporangiaceae bacterium | reverse complement strand
CCGAAATCGTCAGCACCGGCCTGGATCAGATGCGCGGCGCCACCTCGCCCCGGCTGCTGCTCGAGCTGACGTGCGCGCAGGTGCTGCTGCCGGCCGCCGCCACCGACGAGAAATCCCTGCTCGCCCGTTTGGAACGGCTGGAGTCGGCGAGCCGGGGAGGGTCGGCGCCGGTGCCGCAGGCCCCCCCGCGCGCGCCGCACTCCGGTCAAGACGATGATGCCGAACGGTCCCGAGGTGCGAGCCCCGCCCAAAGGCAACCACCCGAGCCCACCCGGTCGCCGGCCTCCGGGCCGTCGGCTCCGAAGCAAGCAGCCCCAGGCCAGCCGGCCCCAGGCCAGCCGGCCCCAGGCCAGTCGGCCCCGGCCCGGCCTGCCCCAGTGCGGCCAAGCCCGGCCCAGGCAACCCCGGCCCCAGTGACCCCGGCCCCCGCAGCCTCGGCTCCGGCGGGCGCAGAGCGGCGGACGCCGGAGCCGGCGGCCCCGCAGGAGCGAGCCGCTGGATCGCCGGGCCTGTCCGCGACCGACTCACTGCGGCAGAACTGGGACGCGGTCCTGGAGGCGGTCAAGCAGGAGCGGCGGGTCGCCTGGATGCTGCTCAGCAACGCGAGCGTGCTTTCCCTGGCGGACGGGATCCTCACCTTGCGGTTCCCCAGGGACGGGGACCTGAAGGGCTTCAGCGTGAGCGGCCACGACGCTGTCCTCAAGCGGGTGCTGAGCGCCAGTTTCGGCCTGAACGTGACGGTTAAGGGGGTGGCAGGCGGGGACGCCCCGGCTGGCGCGCCGGGCGTGCGACCAGGCAGCGCCGTCCCGGCCCGGAGTCCCAGCCGTCAGCCCCCGGCCGCGACACCGGAATTCGCCCCGCCGGAGCCCGCCGGGTACGACGACGAGCCGCCGGACGACATGCCGCCCGATGAGATGTCGCCCGATCAGATGCCGGCGGACGAGCCGTCACCGGATGACCGGCCGGTCCGGACAGCCGAACTGACCGGGATGGACCTCATCCAGCGCGAGCTGGGCGGCCAGGTGATCGGCGAGATCGAAGGTTGATCAGGTCTGAGCGGGTAGGAGCCGGCATGCCTGATTGGCTTAACCGGACCCGGCTAGTCGTAGGCTCTGCGTAGGAGGGCGATGTGGAACCCCAGATGGACATGCAGCAGCTGTTCGCCGCGGCGCAGCAGATGCAGGAACAACTCATGACTGCCCAGCAGGCGCTCGCGGACGCCGAAGTGACCGGGACGGCGGGCGGTGGCCTGGTCAAGGCCACGGTCAACGGCCAGGGCGAGCTGATGGACCTGACCATCTCGGCGGCTGCGGTGGATACCGACGACCCGGAGGAGACGGCGCGGACGATCGCCGACCTCGTGCTCGCGGCGGTCCGGGACGCTTACCGGTCGGCCGAGGACCTTCAGCAGCAGCAGATGGGACCGTTCGCCGCGGCTATGCAGGGCGGCGGCCTGCCCGGCGGCCTCAACCTGCCGAGCGGGCTGGACCTGTCCGGCCTCGGAATCGGCGCTCCGGGCGGGTACGACGAGGATTCCGACGACGACACCGATGAGCCGGAGACCGGACCTAGGGCCTGACGTGTACGAAGGGGTTATCCAGAACCTCATCGACGAACTCGGGCGGCTGCCCGGGGTCGGTCCTAAGGGTGCCCAGCGGATCGCCTTTCACCTGCTGGCCGTGGACCATGCTGACGTGAGGCGGCTGGCCGACGCGCTGATCGAGGTGACCGAACGGGTGCGGTTCTGCCGGACCTGCGGGAACGTGGCGGAAGCCGACGAATGCCGGATCTGCCTCGATCCCCGCCGTGATTTCTCGGTGATCTGCGTGGTGGAAGAGCCCAAGGACGTCGCGGCGGTCGAGAAGATCCGCGAGTTCCGCGGCCGCTATCACGTGCTCGGGGGAGCGATAAGCCCCATCGACGGGGTCGGCCCGGACGAGCTGCGGATCAGGGAGCTGCTGGCGCGGCTATCTGACGGAACGGTGACAGAACTAATACTTGCCACTGATCCCAACCTCGAAGGCGAGGCGACGGCCGCCTTTCTCGCTAGGCTGGTTAAGCCAATGGGCTTGCGGGTGACAAGGCCCGCGAGCGGACTGCCGGTGGGGGGCGACCTGGAGTACGCCGACGAGGTGACACTGGGCCGCGCTTTCGAGGGACGGAGACTGCTTGATGTCTGAACCGCCAGCTCAGCATCATCTTAAGGGGGGCGAGTGGCGGCCGCTAGCGGACCAGATCGCGGCGAACGTGAAGAACTTCGTCGACGGCGTGGAGGCGCTATCCCGGGGCGGCGGTGACGAGACGGTGCCGCTGCTGCTGCTCGAGGTGTCCCAGATACTGCTCGCCGGAGCCCAGCTCGGCGCCAGCCGCGATGTGGTCCCGCGCGGTAACTGGGAGCCCGAGGTAGGCGACGACCCCGACCTGGACGCGCTGCGCGCCGGCCTGGCTATCCGGCTATCCGCGGTCGACGAGTACGCCGAGGTGTTCGACCCGTACGCGGACACCTCCTGCCTGCCGTTCCGGATCTCGGACGACATCGCGGCCGTGACCGCCGACCTCATCCATGGCCTCAAGCACTACCAGGCGGGCCGGTCGCTCGAGGCGCTGTGGTGGTGGCAGTACTCCTACTTCAACCACTGGGGCACCCACGGCGGGGCCGCCCTGCGGGCGCTGCACGCCGTGATCGCGCACGCCAGCCTCGACGTAGCCGAGGAGAGCACTCTATTAGCCGGGGGGACGACCCCCCAGACCCCCCCGCTCCTGGGGGGACCCATCCCCCTAGACCCCCCTTGGGGGGGACCGGCCCCCCCGGACCCCACTTGGCATAAACTCAAGCGTTCATCCACGACCCGGGGAGGTGCGGCGCGGCCGTGGCGCTCGTGGTGCAGAAATACGGTGGTTCGTCGGTCGCTGACGCGAACGGCATCAAGCGGGTCGCGCAGCGGATCGTGGCCACCCGCAAGGCCGGCGACCAGGTCGTGGTGGTCGTCTCCGCGATGGGTGACTCGACCGACGAGCTGATGGACCTGGCCAGCCAGGTGAGCCCGCTGCCGCCCGCGCGTGAGCTCGACATGCTGCTGACCGCCGGCGAGCGGATCTCGATGGCGCTGCTGGCCATGGCCATCGCCACCCTCGGCCTGGAGGCGCGCTCCTTCACCGGATCCCAGGCCGGCGTGATCACCGACGCCGCGCACGGCCGGGCGCGCATCATCGACATCAAGCCGGGGCGGATCGCCGACGCGCTGGCCGACGGCGCCATCCCCATCGTGGCCGGCTTCCAGGGTGTATCGCAGACGACCAAGGACGTCACCACGATGGGCCGCGGCGCGTCGGACACCACCGCGGTCGCGCTCGCCGCCGCCCTGGCCGCGGACGCGTGCGAGATCTACACCGACGTGGACGGGGTCTTCACCGCTGATCCCCGGATCGTACGGTCCGCCCGGCGGATCCCGCGGATCAGCTACGAGGAAATGCTCGAGATGGCGGCCTGCGGGGCGAAGGTGCTGATGCCGCGCTGCGTCGAATACGCGCGGCGCTACGGGGTGTCCATCCACGTGCGGTCGTCCTTCACCAACCGGAACGGAACGTGGGTCATGGGGCATGCGAACGACAGGTCGGAGGAAGCCGGCATGGAGCAGGCCATCATCTCCGGGGTGGCGCACGACCGGGGTGAGGCGAAGATCACCGTGGTGGGCGTGCCCGACCGGGTGGGCGAGGCGGCGAAGATCTTCAAGGCTGTCGCCGAGGCCGGCATCAACATCGACATGATCGTGCAGAACGTCTCCGCCGTGGCCACCGGGCGGACCGACATCTCCTTCACCCTGCCCCGGGACGACGGTCAGAGCGCGATGACCACTCTGCAGCGCCTGCAGGAGCCGGTGGGCTTCGAGTCCCTGCTCTACCACGACCGCATCGGGAAAGTGTCCCTGATCGGCGCGGGCATGCGGTCTCACCCGGGCGTGACCGCGAGGTTCTTCAGTGCGCTGGCCGACGCGGGCGTGAACATCGAGATGATCTCCACCTCGGAAATCAGGATCTCGGTGGTGGTGGACCAGGACGAGGTGGACGTGGCGGTGACCGCGACGCACCGGGCCTTCGAGCTCGACTCCGATCAGGTCGAGGCGGTCGTCTACGGGGGGACCGGCCGGTGAGCGGGAACGCGGCTCCCGGCCTCCGGCCGGCCCTGGCCGTGGTCGGCGCCACCGGCGCGGTCGGCACGGTGATGCTCGACCTGCTCTCCACCCGGGAGGACGTCTGGGGCGAGATCAGGCTGATCGCCTCGCCGCGTTCGGCCGGGCGGCGGCTGACGGTCAGGGGTCGCGAGACCGAGGTGATAGCACTATCGCAGGACGCGTTCGACGGCATCGACGTGGCCATGTTCGACGTTCCCGACGAGGTCTCGGCCACCTGGGCGCCGATCGCGGCCGGCCACGGCGCGGTCGCCGTGGACAATTCGGGCGCGTTCCGGATGGACCCCGAGGTCCCGCTGGTGGTGCCGGAGATCAACCCGGAACAGCTGGCGAACCGGCCGAAGGGGATCGTCGCCAACGCGAA
>JBKQQQ010000496.1:0-3757 GCA_052144275.1 Streptosporangiaceae bacterium | reverse complement strand
TGCAGCCGGCTGACCTGTTCGGTCAGCTGGGCGTCGGATCCCGGGCGCGGCAGCGCGATCTCGCGGACGTGGTACTCGATGTCGAAGTCCGGGTCGTCGGTCCAGTAGGGCTGGTCCAGGCCAAGCGGCACGTTCAGCAGCTTGCGCCGGAGCACGGGCACGAGCGCCACCCGTTCGGCCATCACCTCCGTGAGCCGGGCCAGGGTCAGCGGCTTGGGTGCGCCGCTGGGATCGAGCACGCTCAGCCCCCCGACGTGGCCCGTGGTGTTGGCCGTCTCGAGGGCGAGGAAGGAGGCATCCAGTCCGGTGAGTTGCTGCATTCCCGTTCCTCCTCAGCCTGCGGCCGGGGCGAAGTGCCTTCCCAGCCAGTCCCGCAGCGTGCCGGTCACGACGTCCGGGACCTCCAGCTGCGGCGTGTGCCCGACTCCGGGCAGGATAACCGTCTCCCAGCGCGGATTGCGTTCGGCTGCCTGACGCATGGCGGCCACCGGCACCAGCCGGTCGGCCTCGCCGCCGATGAGCAGGACCGGAACCCGTACCGAGGCCATCATCTCCCAGTACCGCCGGCGCAGGCCAACCACCCGCATCAGGGACCGGGACGCGGCCAGGAAGGCCTGGTCCGTGGCTCGCGTTCGGTGGCTGTAGCGCTCGGCGGCCAGCGCGATCGACGCGGTGAGCATGGCTGGATCGGCCCGGGACGGGTCGGCGAAGCAGAGCTCGACGACGCGCTGGACGGCCAGTTGCGGCGGCGTGCGCGCCATGACCGCCCTGACGTAGAGCTCGCCGAGGCCGGGCAGCGCGTACAGCAGGAACTGGCTGCCCACCTGCCGGTCGGGGGCGCGCCGGGGCAGCGGCAGCGCGGGATCGATCAGCACGAGGCCCTGGACGGTGTCCGGCGCGGCGGCCGTCTGCAAGATGGAGATGAGCCCGCCCATGGAGTTCCCGGCCAGGATCACCGGCGCGCCGGTCACCTCCCGGACGAACCGGTCCAGGAGCCTGGTGTTGCGCTGGACGGTCGACGTGTAGCGCCCGCCCGGGGTCAGGCCGAACCCGTGCAGGTCCAGCGCGACCACCCGGCGGTTGGCCGCCAGCTGGGATCCGATCAGGCACCAGTTCAGGTGCGAGCCGCCCAGGCCGTGCACGAACACGATCGGCGGCTCGTCCCGGCCCCGGTCAGCGGCTGAGCCCTGGCCGGAGTCTTCGCCGAATTCGATCCAGTGCACCGGGCCGTCGAGGTGGGTGACATAGCCGCGCGCTCCCCAGGGCGCCGCGAACGCCCACGGCGCCGGCCTGGTGGCGGTCCCAAGGGCCGGGCCGGTCATCTGGGACTGGGGAACAGCGGCCGCAGCGCCAGCGGCGGGCGGAACGGGACCCGCTGCCCGGCCGGCACGGCCAGCCGGTCGGCGATCAGCCAGAACGTCGCCGGATCCACGCCGAAGCCGACGTGGCTGCAGCGGACTTCGATGTTCTGGTGCAGCGCCGTCTCTGGCTCGACGCACGCTTGCCAGGCCACGACACCGTCCAAGCGGGAGTAGACCGCCGTCGACGGCACGTCGATCGGCCGGGTCCGCTGCTCGCGGCTGGGCAGCCTGATGGCGGGGGCGTGCAGGAAACTGAGACGCCGATAGGGACCATGGGCATGGCTTTGCCTCGGGTCCATCAAGGCGAAGGGGCTGCCCAGGGTGATGACCTGGCGGACTTGCCGGGGATGGAGGCGTGCCATCTCCCTGGCGTAAATGCCACCCAGGCTCCAGCCCACCAGGGATACGGGCCGCCCGGTTCGCTGGGCATGATCGAGGACAGCACGGGGCAGCCCGGCCAGGATCGCCTCGGAGGGCCCGTGATTACGGCCGAGGTCCCAGCCGCGGACGTCGTAGCCCAGCCAGCGCAGGAAGGCCCGCAGCGGCACGGTGCTCGAATCGCCGGCCAGCAGCCCGGGGAAGACCAGCACCCCGTGACCGTCGCCGCGCGGGGCGGCCGCCAGCCCGGGCGCGGCCAGCAGCAGGGTGGCCAGGTCAGCCAGCCCGCGGACGGGCTCGGTCAGCAGCAGTCCGGCCGATGGTCCGCCGGCCGGATGTCCGTCATCTGAGGCGGGAGGCGCGGCATCACCGGTCCCCCTGGAGCCCTCCCGAACGAGGTACATCACTGTCCCCTCCGTCGCGTCGTCGCGGCAATCTAGGCAAGGCGGTGATACACACTTAATATATGTCTCACTGACCGACTTTGCCCCTCCAGCAAAGATGCGCCTTTAGGGGGCGGGGATGAGCTTCAACCTGGCGACCATCCTGACCGAGACGACCCTGGCCGCGCCGGACGCCCCGGTCTGCCGCATCGGCGGGACCACGACCACCTACCGCGAGCTCGACGACCTGTCGGGCCGTGCCGCGGCCGGGCTGCGCGAGGCCGGCCTCTCCCCCGGCCAGGTGGTGGCGCTGCAGCTGCCGAACATCCCGCAGTTCCTGATCGCCTACTTCGGCGCGCTCAAGGCCGGGCTGGTGGTGCTGCCGCTCAACCCGCTGCTGATGGCGCCCGAGCTCGAATACCACCTGACCGACTCGGCGGCGGCCATGCTGATCGGGTTCCAGGGCCTGCATGCCGAGGCGGCCAAGGCCTGCGAGACGACCGGGGTTCCGCTGTACCTGGTCAGCGCAGACGCGAGCCCGCTGCCCGAAGGGACCCGGCCGGTCACCGAGCTGATCAGCACCGCGCCGCTGGACGAGCCGGGCGGAGACGTCGTGGCCCTCGGCCCCGATGACACCGCCGTGCTCGTCTACACCAGCGGCACCACGGGCAAGCCGAAGGGGGCCGAGCTCACCCATTTCCAGCTGTACATGAACTGCACGGTCGCGGGCGGGCTGTTCGGGGCCAGAAGCGACGACGTGGTGCTGGCCGTGCTGCCGTTCTTCCACGTGTTCGGGCTGTCGTCGGTGATCAACGTGTTCGTCAGGTACGGCGGCTGCCTGTCGATCCTGCCGCGCTTCCAGCCGTCCGCGGTGCTGGACGCCATCGAGGCCGACCGGTGCACGGTGATCGGCGGCGTGCCGACCATGCTGCACGCCCTGGCGCAGCAGGACATCACCGGCCGCGACCTGTCGGCGCTGCGCGTCGCGGTGTCCGGCGGCGCGTCGCTGCCGGAAGACGTCATGCGCACCTTCGAGGACAAGTACGGCATCGAGGTGCTCGAGGGCTACGGGATGACCGAGACCGCGAGCTCGTGCTCGTTCAACCGGCCGGGTGACCGGAAGGTCCTGTCCATCGGCAAGCCGCTGTGGGGCGTGCGGATGCGGGTGGCTGACTCATCGGGTCGGCTTTTGCCGCCCGGGCGCGAGCACGTCGGGGAGATCCTTATCCGCGGCCACAACGTGATGAGGGGCTACCTGGGGCGGCCCGAGGCCACGGCGGAGACGCTGCGCGACGGGTGGCTGCACAGCGGCGACCTGGGCTACGTGGATGAGGACGGCTTCTACTTCATCGTGGACCGGGCGAAGGACCTGGTGATCCGCGGCGGGTACAACGTCTACCCGCGGGAGATCGAGGAGGTCCTGTACGCCCACCCCGCGATACTGGAGGCGGCCGTGATCGGAAAGCCGGACGAGCGGCTCGGTGAGGAGGTCGTGGCCGTGGTGGCGCTGCGCGAGGGCGCCTCGGTGAGCGCCGAGGAGATCATCGCCTACACCCGGGAGCGGCTGGCGGCCTACAAGTACCCGCGGGAAATCCGGTTCATGACCGAACTGCCGAAGGGGCCTTCGGGCAAGAT
>JBKQQQ010000495.1:0-3952 GCA_052144275.1 Streptosporangiaceae bacterium | reverse complement strand
GGCCGTAGCCGTTCGTGGTGTCGGCGTAGCCGTCAGCGGCTTCGGCGAAGTCGTCCGCCGCACCGGCGTAGCCGTTGACCTCCGTGGCGTAGCCGCCGCTGGGGTAGCCGCCTGTGCCGTAGCCGTTTCCGGCGCCGTAGCCACTGCCGTTCCTGGCGCCGTTGCCGTTCCCGGCGCCGTTGCCGTTCCCGGTGCCGGTGCCACTGCCGTTCCCGGTGCCGTTGCCGTTCCCGGCGCGGGGGACGCCGTTGCTGCCGTAGGCGTCCCGCGCGTCGAAGCCGTCGGCCGAGCCGAAGTCGGCCGAGCCGAAGCCGGCCGAGGAGCCGTAGCCGTTCATTTCGGGGGGCAAGGTGTCCGTGATCACGGCCGACTGGTAGCCGCGGTCTCCCGCTCCGCCGGAAGCGTCCTGGTAGCCAGCCTGGCGCCGGTAACCTGCGGTCGCCTGGTAAGCGTCCTGACGATCGGCCGCGTACCGGCTGCCCGCGTGCTCCCCGTCCCGGTAATCCTCGTCGTCCCGGTAGGGCGGCCAGCCCGCGGGCGGGGTCGCCTGCGGGCTGCGCTCCTGACGAGGCGGCATGCGGTGCGACGGGTTGTAACTCATATCTCTATTCACGGTCCTGGTGGTGGGTGCCGTTTGATGTTTGCCTTGCGGGTAACCAACCGGTAAGAAAGCGCCGGATCCCGGCGGGGCAAGTCAGACCCGGACTTCCCGCGACTCTTCGCTGGTCAGGACCGGGCGCCGCGGGAGAGCAGGCACGACGTCCTCGCCGACATCGAGCACCGTGAGCTCCGAGGTGACCAACGGTTCTGCCGTGGCGGGCTGCTGCGGCTCGCTGATGCTTGCGCGCCTGGCGAGCTCGTGGCGGATCAGCCAGCCGACGGCCACGACCACCAGGGGCACGCCGTAGGCGATGGCGTCACCGAGCCGCCGCGGAGGGGTGTACGGGCCCAGTTCGGGATAGGCCGCGTAGTACCCGCCGGCGGCGAAGGCCAGCCATTCGGGACGGCCGTCGAGGGCGACCAGCATGACCAGCAGCAGCGAGTACCACTGGTAGTGCGGCGTGGCCACGGCAAGCGCGGCCGCGGTCATGTAGAGGGCGCCTTCCCAGGGCCGGTCGGGGTCGGAGAACTGCAGTACGGCAAAGGCGACCGCGGCCAGGATGAGCGCCGCCGCCGCGATGGCCAGCGGCCCGGTGACGAACAGGCCGATGATCCCGAACCTGGTCCCCTTGGTGTAGCCCTCTTGCTGCAGGTAGCCGGGCAGAAAACCGATCACCTTGCTGCCGACCCGGATCACGTGCGGGACGTAAACGGCGACGAACGCGCTTCCCGCGGCGACCAGGACCGTCACCCAGCGGCGCCGCAGTAGCGCGGGCACGGTCAGCGCGGGGGTCATCTTGGTCGCGATGGCCAGGCCGAGCAGGATGCCGCCGAGGATGGTCCGGCGGGTGGTGCGGGCCGTGGCCAGCAGGAGGACCGCGGCCGCCGTGATGCCCACCGCGACCACGTCCACGTGGGCGCTGTTGCCGGCCTCCAGGATCACCGTCGGGCACCACGACCACAGCGCGGCCATGCGGATGTCCCGGCCCAGTCGGCCCAGGCCGAAGAGCAGCAGCACCGTGACGAGCACGGCGACCAGCGCCGTGGTGGCCTGGATGGGCGTGCTCGAATCGCTGGCGGTCGGCAGGTAGTGCACCGCGAGGAAGTACGCCTCGGCGACCGGCGGATAGATGGTGGGCACCGTAGGCCGGTTGATCCTCGTGCAGCCCGGGGTGAGGTCGGCGGCCGGATGGCGGCTGACGTAAGACGACGAGATGCAGTACTCGGCGCCCGGGTGGAAGAGGAACTCGTCCCGCAGCCCGGCCAGCGGCGTGGCCGTGGGGACGTACTGGTACGGGTCGATGCCAGCGGCCTGGACCTTCCCGTCCCAGATGTAGCGGTAGAGATCGTTGCTGCCCTGCGGTGGCGCGGACACCGCGACCGCCAGGAGGGCGATGCCGCCGAGCAGGATGAGCGCGACCGAGGTCCGCCGCGGCACCTTGCGCAGCAGCCAGGCGGCGACGATGAACGCCATCCACGCGCCGATCAGCAGCGGCAGCTGGCGGATCCGGGCCGGGTCGAGGCTGGGTCGCACGAGCAGCAGGATCAGGGCACCCGTCACCGACAGGGCTACGCCGATCGCCGCTACCCGTAGTTTTCCGTTCATGTTGCGAAGAGTTCCATCTATCTGGGCGGATGCGTCATCCGCGGGCCGGGCGGTAAGCATTCGGTAACAGCGTGACGAGGGTTCGTTCGGCACAAACCTGACAGCCGCCGATCGAGGCGAACCACCGTCCGTCGACCGTCCAGATGTCGACCTGGCCGAGCCCGGCGTCGTACGCCACGTCGGTGATGTGATCCGCGCCGACGTAGGCCCAGGGGAACCAGGCGCTGGCCGATCCCGCGTGGCACAGCCGGACCTGCTCGCGGCGGAGCGGAGAGCCGGGCGGCTCGAGTTCGACCAGGGCCCGCCCCTGCGGCGCTAGTAGTTCGGATACGCGGCGGAGCAGGGCCGCCGGGTCGCCGCCGATTCCGATGTTCCCGTCCGCCAGCAGCACCGTGGTCCAGCGGCCGGTCCCGGGGACGCGGTCGAACACGTCGCGCAGCATGACCAGCGCACCGGAGGACCGGGCCAGGTCAACGGCGTACGGCGTGATGTCGATGCCGAGGGCGGGGATGCCGCGTTCGGCCAGGGCGACGGTCAGGCGGCCAGGTCCCGAGCCGATATCGAGCGTGGGGCCCTCGCAGCGGTCGAGGATCGATTTGTCGCCGGGGCTTTCGCGCAGCCAGCCGTCCACCGGCAGCGGCTTGCGGCTGCCGTCGGCGTGCTCGATCTCCGGCCGCGCCCGGCCGGCCAGCGCGTGCTCGTAAAGTTCCCCGATCACGCGGACTCCTTCCGCCAAAAACCCTGGGATGATCGCGAGGTCCGTCAGGCACCCCACCCGCGATCGCTCGATCGCTCGATCGCGCCGCCAGTCCCGGCGGCGCAAAGCATCCCTCAGTGTTAACCCAGACGGAATCTGGCGGGGCCAGTTCGGCGCCGATCAGGCCGGATCTCACAGAATCGTCACTGTGCTTACGGAGTCATGACGCTTTTGCCCTGTTTACTGGCGTCACCGGCTGTTTACGTCTTACCGTGGAGGCGTAATCATTGCCTTTTTTTACACGGAACGGGAAACCCTTGGTAAGCAACCCCGATCCGCCAGGCCGGATCGTCGTCGTTGACGACGATCCCACGGTGGCGGACGTCGTCGGGCGTTACCTCGTGCGCGACGGCCATACGGTCGAGTGCGTGCACGACGGATACGAGGCACTGCGCCGGGTGGCCGAGGAGCCACCCGATCTTGTCGTCCTTGACCTCATGCTGCCCGGCATGGACGGCCTTGAGGTGTGCCGCAGGCTGCGGGCGCGCTGGCCGATCCCCGTGGTCATGCTGACCGCCCTGGGAGATGAGACCGATCGCCTCGTCGGCTTCGAAACCGGTGCGGACGACTACGTCACTAAGCCCTTCAGCCCGCGTGAGCTGGCCCTGCGCGTGCGTTCGGTGCTGCGCAGGTCTCGCGGCGCCGGCCTTCCTGACAAGCTCGACCTCGGCGCCATCACCGACGGCGACCTGATCGTGGACCTTTCCGCGCACGAAGTCAGGGCCGAAGGCAAGCTGATCCAGCTGACCTCGCGCGAGTATGACCTGCTCGTCTTCTTGATGCGGAACCCGCGCAAGGCCTTCACCAGGGAGCAGCTGCTCACCGAGGTGTGGAGCTGGACGTTCGGCGATACGTCGACCGTCACCGTGCATGTGCGGCGGCTGCGCGAGAAGCTCGAGCCCGACCCGACCATGCCCAAGCGCATCGTGACGGTGTGGGGCGTCGGGTACCGATACGAGCCGGAGGCGGCGTGAGCGAGCTGGCGGGCG
>JBKQQQ010000494.1:0-4169 GCA_052144275.1 Streptosporangiaceae bacterium | reverse complement strand
GCCAGACCCGAGGCCATCGACGCCCTCGCCAGAGCAGGCTGCACAGTGCAGGCTGCACCGTAATGCGCCCCCCGCCTTAACCCCCAAAGGGAAGTGATGGACATGGATCAGGTCACGACGGGCGCCGTCCCGGACGACGAGGAACTGGAGAGGTTCGGCTACCGTCAGCAGTTCGTCCGCTCGCTGCGCCATTTCGAGTCGTTCGCGGTGGCGTTCTCGTTCATCTCGATCACCACCGGGATCTTCACCACGTACGGCTTCGCGCTGGCCACCGGCGGGACGCGGGCCATCTGGACCTGGCTCATCGTAGTGGCCGGGCAGTCGCTGGTGGCGCTGGTCTACGGCGCGCTCTCGGTCCGGGTGCCGCTGTCCGGCTACTCCTACCAGTGGGCGTCGCGGCTGGCCAACGTGAGCGTGGGCTGGTGGTTCGGCTGGATGTCGTTCGCGTTCCTGACCATCGTCACCGTCTCGGTCGACTACGGCCTGGTCCAGGTGGCCTTCCAGCCGCTGATCGGCGAGGCGTACACGCCGACCAGCGCGGCGCTGGAGACGCTCGTGGTGCTGGCCCTCCAGGCGGCGCTGATCATCGCCTCGACCAGGATCACCACCAGGGTGAACAACACCGCGGTGGCCACCGAGATCATCGGCATCGCGGGCCTCACCGTCCTGCTGCTGATCGTGGCCGCGGTCAGGTCCCTGGGGCACTGGTCGAACCTCACCTCCACCGGCCCGGTGCCGCACGCCGGCTACTACGCCTGGCTCGGCCCGTTCATGCTGGCCACGCTGCTCGGCGCGTACACGATCGTGGGCTTCGAGGCGGCCAGCAACCTGGCCGAGGAGACCCACGAACCGCACAAGGTCATCCCGAAGGCCATGCTCCGCGCCGTGCTCGTCTCCGGCGTGGTGGGGTTCGCGTTCCTGGTCGTGCTGGCCTACACGACGAACAAGGCGGCGTACGCCAGCGCCGCGCCGGTGGCGTCCATCGTGCACGACGTGCTCGGCGGCGTGGTGCAGAAGATCTTCCTGGTCTTCGTCTGCGTCTCGATCTTCGCCTGCGGCCTGATCATCATGGTGACCAACGGGCGGCTGATCTTCTCGATGGCGCGGGACCGGCGGCTGCCCGGCCACCAGCTCCTGCACCAGGTGCCGAAGGCGACCGGCGGCCCGCCCTGGGCCACCATCCTCGCCGCGGTGCTCGGCGGGGTCATCACGCTGGTGCTGCGCACCCACACCGCCGCGCTCGCCACGCTGTTCACCGCGTCCACGATCATGCCGGCGCTGCTGTACGCGGGCACGGTGCTGCTGTACGTGTTCGCGTCCCGCCGGCGGGGCACGCAGCAGGCCGGGGGCAGGCACGTGCGCCCGTTCGGCAAATTCGAACTTCCGGTTATCGCCGGGGCGCTGATCTGGCTGGCCTACGAGCTGATCATCCTGATCGGGCCGGCCGAGTTCCGCGACGCGCAGTACTACGTGCTGGGTGCCCTCGGCCTGGGTCTGGTGTTCTACGTGGTGCAGATGGTGACCGAGCGGGAGGCGATGCGCTCGGAGCCGGGCCAGGAGCTCGATCAGGGGTGAACATCCTGGCCATCGACCAGGGCACGTCGGCGACCAAGGCGCTCCTCGTCGGGCCGGGCGCCGAGGTGCTCGGCCGCGGCGAGGTCCCCGTCCGCACCCGCAGCGTGGGCGCGGACGGGGTGGAGGCCGACCCGGAAGAGCTGTTCGATTCGGTCCTCGCGGCGGGCCGCCAGGCGCTGGCCGCCGCGGGAACGCCCGCGCACGCGGTCGCGCTGGCCAACCAGGGCGAGACCGTGCTGGCCTGGGACCGGAGCACCGGCAGGCCGCTGTCCCCCGCGATCGTCTGGCAGGACCGCCGGTCGGGGGGCGTCTGCGCGCGGCTCGCCGGCCGCGCAGCCGAACTGGCCGCGATCACCGGCCTGCCGCTCGACCCGTACTTCGCCGCGCCGAAGATGACCTGGCTGCGGGAGAACCTGACCGCACACGGCACGGTCACCACCACCGACACCTGGCTGCTGCACCGGCTGGGTGCGGAGTACGTGACCGACGCCGCCACCGCGTCCCGCACCATGCTGCTCGACCTGGACCGCGCGGCCTGGTCGGAGGCGGCCTGCTCGGCGTTCGGCCTGGACCCAGGCGCGCTGCCGGCGGTGGCGGACTGTGCCGGGATCGTGGGCGAGACCTCTGTGTTCGGGTCGGCCCTGCCCATCGCCGGGATCGCCGTCGACCAGCAGGCCGCGCTGCTTGCCGAGGGCTGCCTGGCCGCGGGCGACGCCAAGTGCACCTACGGGACGGGCGCGTTCCTCCTGGTCACGACCGGCTCTTCGGCGGTGCGGTCCGGCTCGGGGCTGTCCTGCTCGGTGGCCTGGCGGCTCGGCGGCGCGGTGACGTACTGCCTGGATGGCCAGGTCTACACGGCGGGTTCGGCGCTGCGGTGGCTCACTGGCATCGGCGTGCTCGGCGCGCCGTCCGAGCTCGACGCGGTGGGCTCGACCGTGCCGGACGCGGGCGGCGTGACCTTCGTGCCCGCGCTGGCCGGGCTCGGCGCGCCGTACTGGGCGCCGGACGCGCGCGGCCAGCTGTCCGGCCTGCACCTGGGCACGTCGCGCGGGCATCTCGCCCGGGCGGTGGCCGAGGGCATCGCCGCGTCGGTCGCGCTGCTGGTGACGGCAGCGTGCGCCGACCTGGGCAGGCCCCCGAGCCGGGGGGTCTGGGGGGGTCGTCCTCCCGGGAAGCTGAGCTCGCTGCGGGTGGACGGCGGCCTGACCAGGTCCCGGCTGCTCATGCAGGCTCAGGCCGACCTGGTGCAGGTGCCGGTGCTGATCTGCCGGTCGCCGGACGCCACGGCGCTGGGCGTGGCCGCGCTGGCGCGGCTCGGCACCGGCGACGCGGCCTCCGCCGGCGAGGCCGTGGGGGCGGCTGAGGCGGAAGCGATCGTGGAGCCGTCGATCACCGCGGATCAGGCGGCCGAACGGCTCTCGGTTTTCCGCTCGGCCCTCGACCTCACGCTGGCGCGGCGATGACGCAAGGCCTGGCCGACGTGGTGGTCATCGGGGCCGGCGTGGTCGGCACCGCGATCGCCCGCACGCTGGCCCGGCACGCGCTGGATCTCGTGCTCCTCGACGCGGCGCCTGACGTCGGCACCGGGACCTCGAAGGCGAACACGGCGATCCTGCACACCGGGTTCGACGCCAAGCCCGGCAGCCTGGAGAGCCGGCTGCTCAGCCGGGGCAGCGCCCTGCTGCGTTCGTACGCCGAGGCGGCCGGGATCCCGGTGGAGCGCACCGGCGCGCTGCTCGTCGCCTGGACGCCAGAACAGGCGGCG
Organism: Streptosporangiaceae bacterium; assembly: GCA_052144275.1. Classification (GTDB taxonomy): domain Bacteria; phylum Actinomycetota; class Actinomycetes; order Streptosporangiales; family Streptosporangiaceae; genus Palsa-504. The sequence goes on along the minus strand of JBKQQQ010000494.1, from coordinate 829 downwards.
TCGCTGCCGACCATCGAGGAGAACGCGCGGCTGAACGGGTACCTGGCTATACGGCCGCTGCGGGCCGCGGAGCTCTACATGCGTGAGCCGGAGCTCGGACCCGGGGCGCTCGGGGCGCTGGAGATCCCGGACGAGAGCATCATCTGTCCGTGGACCACGCCGCTCGCCTTCGCCACCGAGGCGGCCGGCGCGGGCGTCCGGCTGCTGCTTTCGGCCCGGGTCACCGGTGTCGCTGCTGGCGGGGACGGTTTTTACCAGCTGGCGACGACGCGCGGACCGGTGCGGTGCCGGTGGGTGGTGAACGCCGCCGGGCTGGCCAGCGACGAGGTCGACCGGATGTTCGGCGGCGGCGGGTTCACCATCCGGCCGCGGCGGGGCGAGCTCATCGTGTTCGACAAGCTGGCCCGCACGCTGATCCGCTCGATCCTGCTGCCGGTGCCGACCGCGCGGACCAAAGGGGTGCTGGTCGCGCCCACGGTCTACGGGAACGTGCTGCTCGGTCCCACCGCCGAGGACGTTACCGATGTGCGCGACACCGCCACCACGGCCGCCGGGCTCAGGTCCCTGCTCGCCGCCGGGCGGCGGATCCTGCCCGGGCTGGCCGAACAGGAGGTGACCTCGACCTACGCGGGGCTCCGGGCCGCGACCGAGCATTCTGACTACCAGATCCGGGTGGACGCCGGGCGGCGGTACGCGTGCGCAGGCGGCATCCGCTCCACCGGGCTGTCTGCCTCGCTCGGGATCGCGGAGCACGTCGTCGGGCAGCTGGGCGAGGCCGGTCTTGCGCTGCGGCCGCGCGCTTGCGGGCCGGTGCCGGTCATGCCGTATA
>JBKQQQ010000493.1:0-5395 GCA_052144275.1 Streptosporangiaceae bacterium | reverse complement strand
CCGGCCTCGGCGAAGGTGTCGTAGGCGGCCATCATGTCGTGCAGCGCGAAGTCGTGGGTGCCGAACATCTCGGCGGCGATCTTGCCCGACCGGACCAGCTGCAGCAGCAGCGGGACGGTGGTGCCGTCGACCAGGCCGGTCGTGATCGTCACGTTCTTGATCCACAGCTCTTCGAGGTGCAGCGTGGTGGGCGCGCCGTGGACGCCGATGTTGGCGATGGTGCCGCCCGGTCGCACCACCCGGGTGCAGACGTCGAAGGTCCCCGGCGTGCCGACCGCCTCGATCGCCACGTCGGCCCCAAGTCCCCCGTCGGTCAGCGCCATGACCTGCTGCTCCGCTTTCGCGTCGGCTGCGTTGATCGTGACATCGGCACCGAACCGGCTCGCGTGCTCGAGCCGGGAGTCGGCGACATCCAGCGCGATGATGCTGGCGGCGCCGGTCAGCGAGGCGGTCTGGATCGCGGCCAGGCCGACCGGCCCGGCGCCGACGACGACCACGACATCACCCGGCTTGACCCCGCCGTTCCTTACTCCCACCTCGTAGCCGGTCGGCAGGATGTCGGCCAGGAAAAGCACCTGCTCGTCGGTCACGCCGTCGGGCACCTTGTGCACGCTCGTTTCCGCGAACGGGACCCTGGCGTATTCGGCCTGGGTGCCGTCGATCAGGTGGCCGAAGATCCACCCGATCCCGCCCGTGGCCTGGCAGTGGCTGGGCATGGCGCGCTTGCAGTAGGAGCACCGCCCGCAGGACGTGATCGCGGGCACCAGGACCCGGTCACCTCCCGCGAGGGTGCTCACCGCCGAGCCCACGGCGGTCACGGTGCCGACCGCCTCGTGGCCGAGAATGCGGCCGTCCACGACGGCGGGCACGTCGCCCTTGAGGATGTGCAGGTCCGTGCCGCAGATTGTGGTGGTGTCGATCTGGACGACGATGTCGGTGGGGTCGGCCGGGGCCGGGTCCGGGACGGTGTCCCAGGACTTCTGGCCGGGGCCGTGGTACACGAGCGCCTTCATACGGAGCCTCCCGATCGAGACGATCAGCGCGGTGGCTGCCTGAAGCTCACACGCTAATCCGGCCCCGGATCGCGCCCTGACTCACTGTGAGACGGACGGCGGGAGGTCCCGTCCGACGGTGACCGGGGTGACCAGGGTCCCGGCCGGGTGATTCATGACGACGGTGTCGAACATCGCGCGGCGGATCAGGCGGGGCTCATCCGGCTCAGGCTTGGCGGGCTCGACCTGGACCACCTCACATGTCGGCTCTTCCGGTCCCCCGAGGAGATAGCACTGGCCCGCAGGCAGTTCGTTCGGCGGCACGGAGACCTGGAAGCTTCTGGAACGCGTGGTGATCGGTGCGCTGAGCGTGATCAGCGGCGCGTGCGGATCAGCGGTAAAGACATAGCCGCCGCCGAGGGTTTCATCGTGAGCGAGCCAGTCGGCAATGTCCGGCGACGGCTCGCCGTCTTTGGCGGGCGCGGGCCCGCGCAGCAGCTTCCTGAGCCCCACGCTCTATTCTCTCCATTCTCTCCGGCGGCCGAGGCGATGCCACCATCGAGGGCGCGGGGATGGGCCGTCTCGTGCCGGGGATCCGGCCTGAGCCGGGGAGGACGGTCTGGGCTGCGCGTCACGCCATCTGGCGACCATTGTCTCTTCGTCGACAAGCGGCAGGTATACGGGCGGGCCCTCCGGGATCCGGCGCCACTGGCGGATCCGCTGGTTAAGGCCTGCGACGACCTCGCGCACCTCCTGCTCGGAGCGCAGATCCTGCACCGTGCCGGTCAGCCGCTCGACCTCCTTGCGCAGCCGCAGCGGGGTCGGCAAGAGCTCCTCGGCCGACACGCCCTCGCGGCGCAGGTAGTCCCGCAGCCAGGCCTCGCCATCGCCGGCCTGGCCCCTCTTGGGCAGCGGCTTGCCCGCACCAGGCAGGTTATCGAAGGCACCGCGCTCCGCCGCCTCGGTAATCTGCTGGTCGATCCAGGAGGCGAAGCTGATCTCCGGCGGCTTGCGTTCGGTCATGCGGGTAGGCCCTCGCGGCCCATGATAATTCAGGGTCGGCCAGCTCGGCGTTGGCCCGGGTGGTGATGATGCTCAGCACGCGGCCCGCGGTGGCGAGATCCTCGGGCGGGAAATCGGCGAAGAGCCGGGCGGTAACCTCCTCGAGGGCGGCGCGGATCTCGCGGTAACGGCCCTGGCCGGCCTCGCTCAGGCCGACGCGGCTCTCGCCGCCGGGCAGGACCAGGCCTGCGGCGGCCAGCTCGGAGATCGTGGTCTCCACCTGGTACGCGTCGATTTTCCTGGCACCGGCGATCCGGGCGACGAGCTGGGCACGGTCGGCGGCGGATCCGCTGGCCGCGGTGACGGTGAGCACCAGCCACTGGTTGAACGTGGTGCCCGTGCGGGCCAGCAGCGGGCTCAAGATCGCGCCGAGCGCGCTCTCGGCCTGGCCGATGACCTGGGTGCTGATAACCGGATAACCGGACATGGACTGCTCCTCCCTATCCGGTCGGGACCCTGGGCAGCTAGGCGGGACACGACCCGACCAGAATTGGCATGGCCAACGTTGGCATGACCAACTCTACTACTTGTTGGTTTTGCCAACAACTAGTTAGACTCGGGCGCATGACACCGGCCGACTCCGCCGCGCCCGCCACGCTGACGCCCACTTCCGCACGGTCGGCAGCCCCTTCCGCCCGGCCGACGGTCGCGCCGGCCCGGCTGACGGAGAAGCCGACCTGGCTGATCAGCCAGGTTTCCACGCAAGCCCACCGGTTGCTGGCGGAAAAGCTCGCCGTCGTGGGAGCACGTGGCTATCACTACCGCCTGCTCGCCGCGCTGGAGGAGTTCGGGCCGGCCAGCCAGGCGAGCCTGGGCCGCCGCACCTCCATGGATCGCAGCGACGTGGTGGCAGCGATCAACGAGCTGGCCAGCCACGGCCAGGTGCAGCGTGCCCCGGACCCGGCCGACCACCGCCGCAACGTCATCACCATCACCCCGGTCGGCACCGCGCACCTCCAGCGACTCGACGGGCTGCTCACCGACATTCAAGACGAGCTGCTCGCCCCGCTGTCACCCGGCGAACGCGACCAGCTGACCCGGCTGCTCAGCCGGGTGCTGCAATACCACAGCACTGCCTAGGCCAGGAACGACGCTCACAGCCGGAAACGCGTTATGCCCGGTGCCAGGGCCGCGCGCGGCGTGACCGGGGCTTGACGCGCACGGCAGAAGAGATACGCGACACCCTCGTGCTGACTGTGAAGTCTTCGCGATCATGAGGCCCGTGTTGATGTGCTCCAGGCCCGGCAGCGTGGTCGTTTACCTTAGTGGCAATGGCACACGGAATCGGCGGCACCGGAAGGGACAGGCATGGATCGAATCGAGCGCCGGGAGTTCGTGCGGAAGCACCGGACTTGCGTCTTCGGGTACAACCGCAAGAATGACGGGCCCGCCATGACCGTCGTGTACTACGTCCTCGACGGCGACGACCTGCTGATCTCGACCATGGCGGCCCGCGCCAAGGCCGAGGCTGTGCGGCGCAATCCCAAGGTCAGCCTGTGCATCCTGGACGAGCAGTGGCCCCTCACCTACCTGCAGGTCTACGGGCACGCCACGCTCGAGGAGGACTTCGACCAGGCCGTGGACGTGCTGCGCCGGGTGATCGACCTGATGGCGGGGGAGGAAGTATCGTCGGCCAAGCTGCCCGAGATAGAGCGCATGGCGCGCGAGGAGAACCGGGTCGTGATCCGCGTCCGGCCCTACGCCACCTTCGCCACCCCGCCCCGCCACGTCTACAAGGCCGAGGACATCGACACGCTCACGCACTTCACCAGCAGCAGCCAGCCCTGGTGACCAGCGGTTCCCTGCCGACCAGCGCACCCGTCGCCGAGGCGGGCACAATGTAGCAGGATGGACGCATGCTTGTCGTTCATGTTCATACGCGGGTCCGGCCGGAGCGGGTGGACGATTTCCTGGCCGCGACGCTGGTCAACGCGCGGGAGTCGCTGGCCGAGCCGGGCGTCCTGCGGTTCGATGTGATCCAGGATCAGGCCGACCCGGCGCATGTGGTGCTGACCGAGGTCTACCGGGACGAGCAGGCGCCGGCGGCGCACAAGCTGACGCCGCACTATGCGGCCTGGCGTGATGCGGTCGCCGAGATGATGGCCGAGCCGCGGCAATCGGTCCGGTACTCCGCGGTGTTCCCGGCAGACAGCCACGGCTGGGCCAGCGGCTCGCCGTGACGGGAACGAGGTTCGAGTTCGCCACGGCCGGCCGCATCATGGCCGGTGCCGGCCGGGTGGCGGAGCTGCCGGGAGTGCTGGCCGGGCTCGGATCGCGGGTGCTGGTGTGCACGGGCGCGAACCCGGCACGTCATGCCGGGCTGCTGGCCACGCTGGGGCTGCCGGCCGCGGTGCTGGAAGTGGCCGCCGAGCCGACGGTCGAACTGGCCCGGGCCGGGGTCGCCGCCGCGCGCGAGCACGGTGCCGACGTGGTGGTCGCGATCGGCGGCGGCAGCGTCATCGATGCCGGCAAGGCCGTGGCCATGCTGCTGGGAAACGGCGGTGACCCGCTGGATTACCTGGAGGTCATCGGGTCCGGCCGGGCGATTAACCAGCCTGCCGTGCCCTGCGTCGCGGTGCCCACCACGGCTGGCACCGGGGCGGAGGTCACCGCCAACGCCGTGCTCGCATCGCCGGAGCATCGCCTCAAGGCGAGCTTGCGCAGCCCGCTGATGGTTCCCCGGGTCGCGCTGGTCGATCCGCAGCTCACCGTGTCGTGCCCGCTGTCGGTCACCGCCGCGAGCGGCCTGGATGCGCTCACGCAGTGCCTGGAACCGCTGGTCTCGCCCCGGGCCAGCCCGCTGACTGACGGGCTGGCGAGCGAGGGGCTGCGCCGCGCGGCCGCAGGCTTGCGTGCCGCCTACGCCAACGGCGAGGACCTGGCGGCACGGGCCGACATGGCCACGTGCGCCCTGCTGGGCGGGATGGCGCTGGCAAACGCCAAGCTCGGCGCGGTGCACGGCCTAGCTGGCGTCATCGGCGGCATCGCGGACGTGCCGCACGGCATCGCCTGCGCGACGCTGCTGGCACCCGTCATCGACGCGAACGTACACGCGCTGCGGTCCGATCCGGCCGGCCACCCCGCCCTGGGCCGCTACGCCCGGGCGGCCCGGCTGCTGACCGGCGAACCCGCCGCATCCGTCCAAGACGGCCTGGCCTGGATCCGCCAGACCCTCACGCTGCTCGCCGTACCCGGCCTGGCCACCTTCGGCATCCGCCCGCAGCACGCCGACGAGATCGCGGCCAAAGCCCTGACATCAAGCAGCATGCAGGGCAATCCCGTCGCCTTGAGTCACGGCGACCTGAAAGCCATCCTGGAGCGGGCGCTGTGAACCACGCCCG
>JBKQQQ010000492.1:0-10564 GCA_052144275.1 Streptosporangiaceae bacterium | reverse complement strand
GTCGGCGGCCCAGCGTCAGCTGAGCACCCCGGCCAGGAACATCCGGCGCCGGGCGCAGCGGGTCGAGGGCAGCATCACCTTCGGCGACGGGCACACCGTGCCGATCACGGTGGACGCTCTGCTCCAGCCGCTCGAACGGGCGCTGCGCGCGTCCTCCTGGTCGATCATGCTGCTCGCCGCCGCGCTGGCGGTGGCCCGCCTGACCTGAACGGCGCTGACCTGAACGGCCGGCCATCACCCTTTTTGCCACGTAGCGTAATCAGATAAGACCGGCGTGTTAGCAGAAATGGCCTGGGATGACCCCGAAGCCGGCGTGATCCTCATTTCAGGCGAGCCCCAGAGTCACTTGAGACCCAATAGACCACTAGAATTACGTCAAAAATGCATAAAAGGTGACTTTTCGGGAGAAAGGTGAGTCATCGGAACTCCTGTCTGAACGTGCCGTCCGTGGCTCATAATTGACAGCAGCGCAGCCTGCGTTGCCATCAGGAGACCGCACGTGACATCTGGCATTTCGGCGAGGGGCAGCGCTCTCGGGGCGGATGGTTCCGAGAGCGGTGTCGTACCGAGTCGCGCCCCGTTGCCGCGGGCTGCTGGCAACGGAACCAAGCGAAGCCACCAACCCAGCGCCGGCACGAACGTCCAGGAGGCCGGGATCGCCGAAACCCCGGAGACCTCGGCCGGAAGCGTCGCGGCCGAGAGCTCTCATCCGGCCATGTCCTCGTCCGTGCGGACCCTGATCCTCGGGATCGACTACGACGGGCGCATCGTCCAGCACGACAGGAACGCGGCCAAGATCCTGGCCCGCGAGCCGGAGGATCTGCTCGGCGCGCAGCTCATCGAGCTTACGTCGGCCAGCAGCCACGAAAGCAGCGCGCCCGGGAACAACGACCAACCGAACACGGCGCACCCGAATTCGCACGGTACCCGGCAGGCCGACGGCGCCGCCGCGGTGGCGGGGCTGCTCGAGGCGATCCGCTCCGATCGTGAGGGCAGCGCGATGCTCACGATCGACACACGCGACGGTCCGGCCGAGGCCGTGGTGACCGTCCATCCGATGCGGGCGGCCGGCACCAGCCTGGCCGCGCTCGCCCTGCTCCGCATTCCCGCGCCCAAATCCGAGCGGTTCATCGACCCCGCGCTCATGCGCAGGCAGATGCTGGACGACACGTTCACCAAGATCGGCGACACGCTCGACATCGAGCAGGTGGCGAGCGAACTGCTGGACGCGCTCGTCCCGGCGTTCTGCAACGTGGCCGGCCTGATGCTGCTTGAGAGCCTGGCCGGCGACGACGAACTGCCCGCGTACGGACCGGAAGGATCGGCACCGCTGCGCCGGATCGCGCTGCTGCACGAGAGGAAGGACCCCGCCTGGGAGGCCGTGTTCCCCACCGGCGAGATCCTGCGCTACCCCCAGCACACGCCGTACTACCAGTGCATGGACACCGCCACGCCGGTGCTCGAGACGACCGTCAGCAAGAACCAGGCGAGCGAGATCGCCAAGGCCTGGCGGCGCAAGCCCGTGGCCAAGCTGCTGTCCGGCGCCTCCCTGATGCTGCTGCCGCTCATCGCGCGCGGCAGCATGCTGGGTTTCTTCGCCTGCACCCGGCAGGAGGGGTTCCGGCGGTTCGACGCGTACGACATCGAGATCGGCATGGACTTCGCGTCCCGCGCCGCCATGTTCATCGACAACGCCCGGCGCTACAGCCGCGAGCACGCCACCGCGCTGACCCTGCAGCGGAGCATGCTGCCGACCGGGCTCTCCTACCCCTCCTCGGTCGAGGTCAGGCACCGCTACCTGCCCGGCAGCAAGCTCATCGAGGTCGGTGGCGACTGGTATGAGTCCATCGCGCTGCCCGGAGGCCGGGTCGCGCTCGTGGTCGGCGACGTGGCCGGGCACGGCGTGCGCGCCGCCGTCACCATGGGCCGGCTGCGTACCGCCATCCACACCCTGGCCATGCTTGAGCTGCCACCCGCCGATTCGCTGCAGCAGCTTGACGAGCTCATGCACACGCTCGGCGAGCGCGAGCCGCACTTCGCCACCTGCGCGTACGCCGTCTACGACGCGGTGAGCGGCGAATGCGAGGTCGCCGTGGCCGGCCACCTGCCGCCGCTGCTTGTGCACCCGGACGGCAGCAACGAACTGCTCGACGTCCCGCCCGCCCCGCCGCTCGGCATCGGCGACGGCGAGGTAGAGAGCCGCCGGTTCAAGATCGAGGACGGCAGCCTGTTCGTCCTGTACACCGACGGCCTGGTGGAGAACAAGGGCCAGGACATCAGCGACGGCCTGGCCCGGCTGCGCGGCATCTTCGGCCCGGGCTCGCCGACCAGGCCGCTCGAGGACCTGTGCAAGGCCACGCTGGACGGGGTGTACTCCGACCATCAGCGCGACGACATCGCGGTGCTCATCGCGCGGCTGCGGCGGCTGCCCGAGGACAGCTACGCCTCGTGGACGCTGGCACCGAAGCTGACCTCGGTCCGGGAGGCACGTTCGGTCCTGGCCGAGCCGATGAAGCGGTGGGACCTGGAGGACCTGATCCCCACGACCGAACTGCTCGTCTCCGAGCTCGTGACCAACGCGGTCAGGTACTCACGCGGCGAAGTCACGCTCCGGCTGGTCAACGAGAAGGCGCTGGTCTGCGAGGTGCTCGACAACTCCGGCGCGCTGCCGAGGCTGCGCCAGGCCAACGGCGAGGACGAGAACGGCCGCGGCCTGCAGGTCGTGCGGCAGCTCTCCCATCGCTGGGGCTCCCGCCGGACCGCGACCGGCAAGGTCGTCTGGTGCGAGCAGCCGCTGCCGGGCAGCGCCGGCGCCTTTGATGACATACAGCCCCTGCATTGAGTGGCGCTGCATTGAGTGGCGCTGCATTGAGTGGCGCTGCACTGAGAGGCGCTGCACTGAGAGGCGCTGCACTGAGAGGCGCTGCACTGAGAGGCGGTACCCTGGTCGGCCGGCGGCGGCCCGGCCCGCGCTACTCGACGGTCACGCTCTTGGCGAGGTTACGGGGCTTGTCGATGTCCCGGCCCAGCTTGGCCGCGACGTGGTAGGCCAGCAGCTGCAACGGGACGTTCAGGAGCAGAGGGTCGAGCTCGGGTTCGCCGCGGGGAACCCTGATGACCGCGTCGGCGAGCCCCGCGGGCAGGTCGCCGCTGGTCACCGCGATGACCGGGCCGCCGCGGGCCTTGATCTGCCCGATCGTGGAGATGTTCTTCGACCGCAGGTCGTCGGCGGGAACGACGACCACGCTCGGCATCGAGGAATTGATCAGGGCGAGCGGGCCGTGCTTCAGTTCGCCCGCCTGGTAGGCCTCGGCGTGGACATAGGAGACTTCCTTCAGCTTCTGCGCGCCCTCGCGGGCCACCGGCCAGCCGCGCACGCGGCCGATGAAGAACATGTGCTCGGCCCCGGCGAACCTGCGCGCGACCTCGGCGATCTCCTCCTCGGCGGCCAGGATCTCCTCGATCTGCCCGGGCAGCGCGCGCAGGCCGGCCACGATCCGCTGGCCGGAGGCCGAGGACAGGTCGCGGACCCGGCCGAGCAGCAGGGCGAGCATGGCAAACGTGCCCGCCATATTCGTCAGCGCCTTGGTGGACGCGACGGCGATCTCCGGACCCGCGTGCAGGAAAATCCCGTGGCCGCACTCCCGCCCGATCGCGCTGCCCACCACGTTGACCGCGCCGATGACCTGTCCGCCCTTGCGCTGTAGCTCCTGCACCGCCATCAGCGTGTCCAGCGTCTCGCCGGACTGGCTGACCGCTACGTAGAGCGTGTCGGGGTCGACGACGGGGTTGCGGTACCTGAACTCCGACGCGGGCTCGGCGTCGGAGGGGATGCGGGCCAGCTCCTCGGTCAGCACCGCGCCCATCTGGCCGGCGTAATAGGCCGAGCCGCAGCCGAGGAACTTCACCTGCCGGATCGACCTGAGCTGGCGCGCGTCCAGGTTGATCCCGCCCAGCTTGGCCGTGGCGAACCTCTCGTCGAGCCGGCCGCGCAGCGCCCGGCGCAGCGCCTCAGGCTGCTCGTGGATCTCCTTGCGCATGTAATCCTCGTACGGGCCGAGCTCGTAGTCCCCGGCCTCGGCCTCCACGGTGATCGGCGCCTTGCTCCGGACCTCGCCGGGACCGCGCCGGTCCCGCTCGTCGAGCGACGCGGTGAGGTAGTCGGCGGCGTGCACCGTCGCCACCTCGGCGTCGTCCAGGTACACCACCTGCTTGGTGTAGCGCACCAGCGCCGCCACGTCGGAGGCGACGAACATCTCCGACTCCCCGATGCCGAGCACGATGGGGCTGCCGTTACGGGCTACCACCAGCTCGTTCGGATTTTTCGTGTCCAGCACGACGAGGCCGTAGGTACCTTCCACGTGGCGCAGCGTCCGGCGGACCGCTTCCTCCAGGCTGACGGCGCCCGCCGCCTCGGCCGCGATCATGTGGGCCAGCGCCTCGGTGTCGGTGTCGCTGACGAGGTGGACACCCCGGCCGGTGAGCGCTTCCCTGAGCTGCTCGGCGTTCTCGATGATGCCGTTGTGCACGACGGCGATGCGGCCTTCGCTGTCGGTGTGCGGATGGGCGTTGACCTCGTTCGGCTCACCATGGGTGGCCCACCTGGTGTGGCCGATGCCGATGGTGGCCCGGGTGCGGTCGCTGACCCTGTCCCTGAGATCCTGGACCCGGCCCGCCGTCTTGGTGACCTGCAGCCGGTTCCGGTGGATAACCGCCAGGCCGGCCGAGTCGTAGCCGCGGTACTCCAGGCTCCGCAGGCCCTCGAGCAGGACCGGGACCGCGTCCCTGCGGCCGATGTATCCCACGATTCCGCACATTTGCGGCTCTCCTGTTCGGTTGGCGTTCCGGTCAGTCGGCGGCCTGTTTGGCTGGCGGCCTGTTTGGCTGGCGCTAGCTGTAGACGATGCGCCGGAGCTGGCGCTCCGACCGTGCTGGCGCCGGGAACCTGCGCTGCCTGAGCTCGGCCGCGATCAGCGGCCAGATCTCGTCGTTCTTGTGCTGGCGTCGCTGCAGTTCGGCGTGGCGCCTGCGGACGAACTCCTCGACCGTCTCGTTGAAGTACGTCGCCACGTCGGCGATGACCCGGACCACGGTGGCCTGCGGCAGGCCCGTCGAGGCCGCCAGGTAGCGCGCGAGGTCCTGCGGGAAAGGGTCCGCGAGGTCTCCCGCGGTCCCGGAGTCCCAGAGGGCTCCGGGGGCTCTGGGGACTGGCATGGGTACTTCTTACTTGCCAACCGACGATTTAGGCAAGATTTCTGCCCGATTACGGGCAAGATATGCCTGAATTGGCGGCGATTGCCCGCGAGAACCGCGGGAAGTCAGTACTGGCGCGGTGAGGGCTAGGAGGAGGCCTGGGCGGTCGCGCTGATGGCGTGCGTCTTGTTGCGGCCGGTTTCCTTGGCGTAGTACAGGGCCGCGTCGGCGGCGGCCATCATGTCGGTCAGCTCGCGGCTCGCGCCGTCCAGGGCCGCGACCCCGACCGAGATCGTGAGCTTGATGCTCGGGCCCTCGATGTCGTTCCCGACCGGGATGGACATGCTGGCGATGTGCGCGCGCAGGCGCTCGGCCACGTTGATCGCGTCCATCTCGCGGGCCTGCGGCAGCAGGACCACGAACTCCTCGCCGCCGAACCGGCCGGCCAGGTCGTAGGCGCGGAGCTGGCTGCGCAGCGCATCGGTGACCGCCCGTAGCGCCTTGTCCCCCACCAGGTGGCCATAGGTGTCGTTGACCGCCTTGAAGTGGTCGATGTCCACCAGCGCCAGCGCCAGCGGGGTGCCGGTCCGGACGGCGCGGGTAATCTCGACCGCCGCCTCCCGCTCCCAGGTAGACGCGTTGAGCAGCCCCGTCTTGGTGTCGATCCGCGACTGGGCGAGAAGCTGGGCATGCATCATGAACCGCCGGACCAGCAGCACCGTGGGGACGGCGAAAACCGCCAGGGCCACGTTGACGGCCACCACAACGGTAATCAACACGCCCAGGTCGAACTCGGCGAAGTCACCCTGCAGCGCCTCACGGTTCAGCTCCAGCTGAGCGAACCGTACCGTGGGATCGGTCAGCTTCATGCCGGCCACGATGAGCAGCTGGTGGCCTCTGCCTCCCACGATCTCGCAGATGGCAACCGCCACGGTAAAGGTCAGAGCGTGCACGCCGGTGCCGATCGAACTGCCGGCGAAGGAATCGGGGAAGGCACGGAACAGCAGTGACGCCGCACCGTAGGACAGGGCGATCGCGGCGACGGTGAACACCCGGCGGTAGACAACCCCGCGGTGCACCCGGAGCTGGGTCAGGATCTGCAGCGGGATCGGCGTCAGCATCGCGTAGACGGGCGGCAGCAAGATGGCTACGGGCAGGACCCACACGGTGAGGAAGTCCCTGGTCATCCCGCCCTGAAGGTAGGCGGTCCGGGGCGTGGCCGCGACCGAGACCATGCCGCAGCCCACTAGCAGGAGGAACTTCAGGAGGTCGGTGGCTTGCCACGTCGTCTGCGACGCGGCGTAACACGTCAGCCCGAACGCGACAAGCGGGACGAGCGCCACGTAGACGCGAAGGGCCAAGGGTTCCTGCCACCAGGCCCAGCTCCGGACACCACTGTTCGCCAGCACGCGTTGTGTGACGGACGAGGCTTTCATCTTCCACCGTTCCGGATGGGACATGACAGACACCTGTCTAGTCGGAAGCTCACCGTAAAGGACTAGCTCCGTATAGCTACCTTAACCCATCTTGGCCTTCTTGTGCACTATCCCGTCCGATTCGCCGACATACCCCGACAAAGAGGAGCTAAATGGTGATTGACGAGCAACGATTACCCCGTGTGCTTGCCATGAAAGGTCTTCGCGCAGATCAGATATCGCTGCCGAAGGGAGGGAGACCATGCGCGTCAACTGGTCCTGAAGATGTCGAGCCGCAGTAGCCACCACCACCTGAAAGGGGAGCCGCGATGCGCGACACGTGGAGTTGACCGCAGTCCGCAATTAAGGCTGCTACGACGATTCCCGCAGCGGCACGGAACTTCTCGAAGCGGCATGGCCGGGACGCCGTCCTGCCGCATGACGCCCGCCGGGTGGTGACACGTGGCGCCACCTCAGCGTCAATATAAAGGCGACAACCGCACCGACCGCACCACCAATAGCGATGACCGTCGCCGGAGAGACCACCTCCGCGACGGCGCCGGCCGCGACGAAAGCGGCCCCCTGGCCAACGATCACACCCATGTTGGCGATGCCGAAGGCCTGAGACCGGCGTTCGTTCGGCACCCTGACGACGAACGCGGTGTTGGCCGCGATCTGGTAAACACCACACGCAGCCGACACTGAGAAGATCACGAGCGAGACAGCAAGACCCGGGCGGAGGGCCGTCAGGAGCAGCGTCGCGCAGGTCAGCACGGCCAGCGGCCCCATCCAGGCGAGCCGCCGGCGCGGGCGGACGAAACGGGTGAACAGCGGCATGGCAATCGCCGTGCTCAACACCGTGGACGCCAGCACCACTCCGGTGGCTATCGGCCCTCCGCCAAGCTTCGCTACGTACGGGGCCGCGACCCCTTCCGGGATCGTGTAGAAAACCACCAGCCAGCCGAACAGCAGCAAGGTGCGCAGCGCCTGATCTGAAAAGAGCAGCCCGAAGCCGTCCCGCATCCGGGCCAGCGGCGACGGCGGGACGGTCTCGGGCCTGGCGGCCGCGGGTCTGGCGCGGGTGCCCAGCCCGACGAACAATCCGGAGACCACGAACGTCAGCGCGTCGATGGCGAACGTGGGCCGGACGCTGATGAACGCGACCGCGAATCCGCCGCCGACCGCGCCGACCGTCTGGCCCGCCAGGAACGTCGTGGAGAACACCGCCGTGCCCAGGGCGTAACGTTCGCCCTGGAGGATGTCAGGCGTGATGGCGGCCCGGGCCGCTTCGAACGGGGGCGCAAACATCATGGCCGCGAAGAGCAGCGCGACCAGTACCACGATGGGCACGTGCGGCACCGCCATGGCCCCGACCAGGACGGCGCGGACGACATCGCAGACGACCATCACCGACCGGCGGGGCCGCCGGTCCGCCACGTCGGCGAGGAACAAGCCGCCGACCACCCACGGTACGTAGCCGGTCGCGTACACGATGGCGGTGAGCAGCGGCGATCGTGTGTGGTAAAAGACCAGCAGGGTGAGGGCCACCAGCGCGAGGCGGTCGCCCGCGACGGACAGGACTTCAGAGAACCACAGGGCCCGGAACTCGCGGACTGCGAACACGTCGCGGAACGTGGCACGCGGCGGCACGGCACCCTTTCGCGGTGACCTTGTTGTTCAGGCCCCCATTTGTCCGTGGTCCCGGATGTTTACGTGGCTTCATCATGACCCAGCCGGGGCGTAAATCGCAACAAGTTGTACGGAATCGGTCACCCTTGGTTCTTAGTACCCCGGCGGAGTTGATATGTGCCGTTCGTCGGCATATACAAGGGTCTGTGAGCAAGCAGTCCATGCAGGAGCCGACGTTCCTCATCTTGACCGCGCTGGCCGCGGGGGCACAGCACGGCTACGGGATCATGACGGACGTGGCCCGGATCTCCGAAGGCCGGGTCAGGCTCCGGGCGGGCACCTTGTACGCGGCGCTGGACCGGCTGAAGACGGACGGCCTGGTCACCAGCGACAAAGAGGAGATCGTGGACGGACGGCTGCGCCGCTACTACCGGATCACCGACGAGGGCACCCAGGAACTCGCGGCCGAGGTGGGCAGGCTGCGCGCCAATGCCGCCGTCGCCGCCAGCCGCCTAGGCCTGGCTCCGGGGACAGCATGACCGACCAGGCGATCCGGAGGCGCGCGCGGCAGCAGCGCGTGGAAAGACGGTACCGGCGGCTGCTCGCCCTGTACCCGAAGGATCACCGGCGCGAGCACGCCGAGGAGATGGTCGGCGTGCTACTCGCCGCCGCGGCCGACGACGACGCGCAGGTCCGGGCGCCGAAGCCGGTGGCCTGGGCGCTGCGCTTCGGAGAGCACACGGCCGACAGCGCCGACCTTGTGGCCGGCGCGCTCCGGATCCGCGGCCGGATGGCGCTGAACCGCGTCCGGCGGGCGGGCTGGTTCGGGTGGACGGTGCGCGACCAGCGCTGGAGCGACGCCCTGGCCGTGGTCAGCGTAGTCGCCCCGGTGCTGCTGCTGGTGGCCGCGCTGGCCGAAGTCCACATCCCGCAGGCCGCCGCCAGCAGCGTCACCGGGCATCCGCACTGGCAACTCGGCGCCGCCCTGAGCGTGGCCGACCTGCCACTGGCGGCCGGCGCGCCCGCGGTCGCCGCGCTGGCGTTCGGCCGGCTGAGGCGGACGGCGGGGATGGCCGCACTGGCCACCGCGATTGGCCAGATCATCTCCGGGGTTCTGCGATCCGCTCCGGCCTTCACCAGGTACGGGAGCCCGGCCGTCGCGTTCACGGTCTTGCTCGCCTGCACGGCCGCGGCGGCGCTGCTGCTCTCGCCCGGACCGGACCGTGGCCTGGTCCTGCTCACCCGGGGCGGCACCGCGCTGGTCGGGGCCGGCGCGCTGATCCTCGGCGGGTTCAGCGTGGGCGGCACCATGTGGTTCGGCGCCGCGTCCCCGCCGTCGTTCGGGTTCGCCGGTCTCGGCGGCGAGGTGGCCGGCCTGCCCGGCGATCTGCTGATCGCCGCGGTCCTGGTCACCGTCGCGGCGGCCTGCCTGCGCGCCCCGGTCAGCCGCCGGGTCCTCGCGCTGCTGGCCATCCCGGTCATCCCCTACGCGGTGCTGTGGCAGGAGAAGCTGGCCGGTGACCTGTTCGGCTCGCCCAACGGCGGCGCCTCGACCCTCATCCCGACCTCGGTCACCATGACCTACCTGCTGCCGCTGATCCTGGCCGGCCTCATCGTCGCAGGAACCTGGCTGGCCCGGCACCGGGCCACCGGGCGAGCTCGCCGGATGGGCTCAAGGACCACCGCCGCGGGACCCCGGGGCGCCTTGCGCGCCTAAAACCCGCAATCGTGGTGGTGGTGGCGCCGGCCACCGCCGTCGCTGGCGCCGCCACCACCACCCCTTTACAGGGGCGGCCGCCGGTGCAATTGGATAAACCGGGAAATAGAGAAAATAGCGGGCGTCGATAAGCTCTTACTATTCCCTGGCGAATAAGGATCAAGCGGAGTCGACAGGCGCCCGCGTACCTCGCGGCGGCCGCTAATTTCTGCTATATCTGAACAAAAGCCACATATCAGCCGCCCGGCGCCCTGGCTGCCTGGCGCCCGGGCAGGAAGCGTGGGAGACCGGGTGAGCAATCCACTGCCGCCGCTGGTCGCGGAGCGGCTCCGCGCGCTCCGCGAGCGTCCGATCGACCCGACCGAGAAGGGTTTCGGGCTGCTGACCACAGCGGGCGCGGACGGCGCGGGGGCGGCCGCGGCGGGCGGGGGCGTGACCGCGGCGCGGCTGGCCGCCGCCCGGCCGGCGTTGCACGCGGCGGGGTTCACCTACCCGCTGCTGACCTTGCGCGAGTCGGCGCTGGCGAACAACATCGAGGCGATGGCGGCGTACTGCGACCGGGCCGGGGTGGCGCTGGCCCCGCACGGCAAGACCGCCATGTCGCCCGAAC
>JBKQQQ010000491.1:0-4978 GCA_052144275.1 Streptosporangiaceae bacterium | reverse complement strand
GGCGCGGGATGATGGGGGAATGCCTACCTCCGACACCTACCTGCACGGTCACCACGACAGCGTGCTGCGGTCGCACCGCTGGCGGACCGCGGAGAACTCAGCCGGGTACCTGCTGGCGCGACTGCCGACCGACGCGCGCGTCCTCGACGTCGGCTGCGGCCCCGGCACGATCACTGTGGACCTGGCCGCCCGGGTTCCCGACGGCCAGGTGACCGGCATCGACGCGGCCGGCGATGTGCTGGCACTGGCCAGGCAGGAGGCGGACCGGCGGGGGCGGGCCAACGTCCGGTTCGAGGTCGGGGACGTCTATGACCTGGGCTACGCCGACGGAACGTTCGACGTGGTGCACGCGCACCAGGTGCTGCAGCACCTGTCCGACCCGGTCGCGGCGCTGACCGAGATGCGGCGAGTGGGTCGGCCCGGCGGCCTGGTCGCCGCGCGCGACGGCGACTACGGCGGTTTCTTCTGGTTCCCCGACGACCCCGGGCTGACCGAATGGCAGGCGCTGTACCGGAACGTGGCCCGGGCGCTCGGCGGCGAGCCGGACGCGGGCCGGCGCCTGCTGTCCTGGGCCCGGCAGGCCGACTTCGCCGCGATCGAGGCCTCGGCCAGCGCCTGGTGTTACACCGGGGACGAGGACCGGCCGTGGTGGGGCAATTCGTGGGCCGAGCGGCTGACCGAGTCTCCGTTCGGCGACCGGGCCGTCGAGCACGGCCTGGCCACCAGGCAGGACCTGGCGCGGCTGGCCGAGGCCTGGCGGCGGTGGGCGGCCAGCGAGGACGGCTGGTTCCTCATCCCGCACGGCGAGATCCTCTGCGAGGTGCCGGCCTAGGCGGCCACAGGAGGAGGCCGGCCCGGGATCCGGGGTCGGTACTGCCCCCGCGGGCGCCGGCCCCGGATCCGCAGGCACGGGCGGCGGCCAGGCGAGCCGGGCCCGTTCGGGGGAAAGTCAGATGTCCCGGCGGGTGATGAGGACGGCGGCCAGCGCCAGCGCGGCAGCCGGCCAGGCCAGCAGGACCAGCAGGGACAGCCCAGGCGAGAACAGGTTCGCGGCCGGGTGCAGGGCGCTCACCTGGCGGGCCGCGTCCAGCAGGGCGAACCGGCCGATCCGGCCGTTCCACGGCGCCGGGAGCAGGCCCAGGATGGACGGCAGGACGATCAGGGCGATCGTCGCGGCGATCCCGCCGGCGGTGTGCCGGATGATCGAGCCGAGCGCCAGGCCGAGCATGGTGCACACGCACAGCAAGATTCCGGCCGCCAGCACCGCTCCGGGCACGCCCGGCCGGGACAGCGACACGCCCTGGTGGTGACCGGCCAGCACGGCCTGGACGAGGAAGAACGACGCGAAGGCGACCAGTTCGCCGGCGGCGAGCGTCACCGCCCCCAGGACGACCGCCTTGGCGGCGAGCACCGCGCGGCGGCGCGGCGCCGCGGTGAACGTCGTGCGGATCAGCCCGGTGCTGTACTCGGCGCTGAAGGCCAGCACGCCCATGACGCTGACCGCGATCACCGCGTACTCCAGGCTGAGGACCTCGGGCAGCAGCGGGTCGGGCGGCGGCCCGGCGGAGGCCGGCGTGTTCGCGAAGGCGAAGGCGACCAGGGCGCTGGCCCCGATTGGGGTGAGGACCGCGACCAGCAGCGACCAGAAAGACGATCGGACCGAACGGAACTTGGTCCACTCCGAGGCGACCAGGTCCAGCGCCCGGACGGCGAGCGGGGGCGCCGGCGTGCTCGCGGACCGGGCGGCCGGAGCGCCGGCGGCGGTCACCGGGGTCAGCTGGCTCATCGGGATGCCGTCCCTTCACCGCGGTAGTCGGTGCTCTCCCCGGTGAGGTCCAGGTAGGCGTCCTCCAGCGAGGCCTGGCGGGGCACCAGGGCGTGCAGGGCGATGCCACGGGCGGCGGCCAGGTCCCCGATGGCGGCGGCGTCCAGGCCGGCCACGGCCAGCGCGCCGTCGTCCTGCCGGGTGACCGTCGCGCCCCGCGCGGTGAGCAGCCCGGCGAGTTCGGCCGCCCGGGGCGAGCGCAGCAGCACGTCCCCGCGGCCGCTCGAGGAGATCAGGGCGGCGGTGGGCATGTCGGCGAGCAGCTTGCCGCGCCCGATGATGATCAGGTGGTCGGCGGTCAGCGCCATCTCGCTCATCAGGTGGCTGGAGACCAGGACGGTGCGGCCCTGCGTGGCCAGTTCCCGGAAGAAGCCGCGGATCCAGCGGACGCCCTCCGGGTCCAGGCCGTTGACCGGCTCGTCGAACATCAGCACCGGCGGGTCGCCGAGCAGCGCGGCGGCGATGCCCAGGCGCTGCTTCATGCCAAGCGAGAAGCCCTTGACCCGGCGGTTCGCGACCGCCTCGAGCCCGGTCAGCCGGAGCACCTCGGTGACCCGCGGCCGCCCGATCCCGTTGCTCCGCGCGACCGAGGCCAGGTGCATCCAGGCGGTCCGGCCGCCGTGCAGCGCGGTCGCGTCGAGCAGCGAGCCGACCTCCCGCAACGGCCGGATCAGCGCGTCGTAGCGGCGGCCGCCGACCAGGGCCCGGCCGGAGGTCGGCGCGGCCAGGCCCAGGATGATCCGCATGGTGGTGGTCTTGCCCGCGCCGTTCGGGCCGAGGAAGCCGGTCACGTGGCCGGGGCGGACCGTGAAACTCAGGTCGTCCACCGCCGTGACCGGGCCGAACCGCTTGGTCAGCCCGGCCACCTCGATCAGGCCCGTCTCGGTCACGAGGGCGTGCCCTTGAAGTAAGCGGTGGAACTGCGCCGCCAGAGGAACACGATCGCGGTCAGCGCGACCAGCCAGACGAGGCCTCCCCAGATCTTGACCGGGCCTGCTATCGGCGCCGTGAGGCCGACGATCGTGTCCACCGTGGACAGCGCGAACAGCACCGTGCCGGTGATCCGGGCCCAGTTGTGGCCGGACTTCGAGGCCCGGGCCAGGACGATCCACACGACCGCGGCGATCACGCCCGCGGCGATGAACCCGGCCACCAGCACGTGCTGGCTCGAGTTGATCTGGCTGACCGACAGGTTCGGGGAGCGCTTCTCCATCGCGGTCTTGGTGGCGCCCACCGTGACGATGTCGATGATGATGCCGAGCAGGCTGGCGGCGGCGCCGACGTACATGGCCTTGACGGCGTTGCGCACCGAAGGCGGGGCGGGCGGGCGCTGGGGTTCGGGCAGCTGGGTGTCGCTGCCGGGGTAGGGCTGGTACATGACTTTCATCCCCTTATCGATGTGTCGGTGGGATTGGTCCAAGAACGCAGCAGCCGGGTGTCGACGGACTCGATGGTGATCATCCGGCTGGTCAGCACCACGTGGGTCCGGCCGTCGCGGACGCGGCTGCGCAGCAGCGCCGCGGCGTCGGGCCCGGCCCCGCCGTGCACGGCGGTCTGGTCGCCGGAGGTCAGGAGCCAGCCGAGGCCGGTCCGCAGCCCGCCTGGTCCCGGTCCGGCCTGGACGGTCATGGCCTCGCGGGCCAGCGCCGGAGGCAGCAGCGAGGACCAGCCGGTGCCCAGCCGCACCAGGTCGGCCCCGGTGGACCAGAGCCCGGCGATGGCCGGCACGGTGGAGACCTGGGGCGGGAACGGCTCGAAGGTACCGTCCACGGTCACGGTGTAGCCGGTGACCGCGCCGGGACCGATGTCGGCCGGGTTTGCCGGGAACCGGGAGTCCCGCATCCCGAGCGGGTCGAGCACCAGGCGGGTGGCCACGCGGTCGTACGGCAGCCCGGTCACGTCGGCGATCAGCTGACCGAGTACGGCGTACCCGCCGTTGCTCGGCTGGACGGTCCCCCGCGAGCCGCCGCAGGAAATGACCGGGCCCATCAGCGTCGCCAGGTCAGGAATGCTGTCGCCGAACACGGGCACGGGATTGTCGACGCCGCCGGTGTGGCTGAGCAGTTCCCTGACGGTCACCGAGTCGTCGGCGAGCCGGACCGCGCGCAGGTGGTCGTTGGCGGGAGCGTCCAGCCCCAGGCGGCCCTCGGCGACCAGGCAGAGCACCGCGGTCGCGGTGACCAGTGCGGTCACGCCAGGCACGCTGAACCGGTGGCCGGCCTCCAACGGCCCGGCCCCGCCCGGGTTGGCCCTGCCCGGGTTGGCCCCGCCCAGGTTGGCCCCGCCCAGGTTGGCATAGCCGATGGCCACCACCCACGGCGTGCGGCCGGGCTCGCCGCCGGCCAGGACCAGGGCGGGCAGGCCCAGCTCGGCGCAGGCCTCTTCGGCCAGGCCGACTACCCCGCCGGGGAGCTCACCGGGGAGCTCGCTGGGGAGCTCACCGAGGGTGCAGGCCGGCGGCGGCGCCTTCACCCGGGGATCGGTGATCCGGTCGCCGAAGGGGAACCCCCGCAGGCCGATCAGCCGGTGCGGCGGCGTGGCGCCGGCCGTCGCGAAGTACCGCAGGCCGGCCAGGTGCACCACGGCCTCGAGCGGGGTCGCTCTGATGACGACGAGTTCCGCACGCAGGTCCGCGGCCATCTTGCTGGCTTGTTCGACCAGCGTGCCGGCCGGCATCACCGCCAGGAAACGATCGTCGAAGTGCTGCCGGATCTCGTCCTCGCCGGGCGCCGTCCAGCCCGGGGCGTCGGCGGCGGAGAACCGCGAGACCACCCAGCGCAGCTGGTCCAGGGCGTGGCTTTCCGGCTCGGGCCGCAGCGCGCAGGCCTGCTTCAGCCCGGCCCAGCTGGGCAGGCCATGCTCCCGGGCGATGGCCGCCTGGGCGTCGTTCAGGGTAGTGAACTTGCCCGCGGCCAGGCGGCGTTTCGCCTCGAGCTTCAGGAACCGCAGGCTGGGCCGGACAGGCAGCGAACGCGACCCACCGGGCATGGCAGTCCTTCCCTCGCGCCCGGGGTCCGCTTGCTTCGGGCGGGAAAGACTCGCCGTGTCTTACCGTGACGCAACCGGTGAGCTTGCAGCTCTGCCCGCGGACCCAGAGGCGGCCGGAACCACCACGGCTCATCATACTCCCGCCCGATCCCTCCCGTCCCCCGC
>JBKQQQ010000490.1:0-2982 GCA_052144275.1 Streptosporangiaceae bacterium | reverse complement strand
ACCGGTCGTCGCGCTCGTGGATGGTTGCTGCAGCCGACCTCGTCGTGGACACCGGAGACCAGACCCCCGCTGTGGTCGCGCGCCAGATCGCTGACGCGCTACCCGGACTCAGGCCCTAACTGCACGACCAGCGGCAGAAGAGTGCGACAGAGATGGCACGCCGGGGGTCTGGTGGGCGGGCAACCAGAGCCTCACGATGAAACCCGGGTATCGGGGGCCCCCGCAGGTTGTGCGCAAGCCCGGTTGCTCGTAGAAACGCCGCTCCGCGTCCGGGTCCTGCACGTGCAGGATCGGCACGAGCCTGGTGATCAGGTCACTCATGCTCCCGATTGTGCCGCAGCGGGGCCATGGAGCGCCCGCAGCCGCCAGCGGGCCACTTGCGCCAGATCCGGATGGTGCTGAGCGCAGGCCGGCGGTGGCGCCGCCACGCCGCCGGATCGCCTTCGGGCAGCCGATGCGCGGCGCGGTAACCGGCCGCGTCACGCCGGGCTGCGTGCGGCAGGCAGGCCCGGACCGCCCGCATCCGGCGAGGCCATGGCGTCCTGGTGAGACGGAGGCGGAACGGCGGGACTGCGCGCACGCCAGCCCCGGTAAATTCAGGGCTATGAAGAAGATCCTCGAGCTCCTGGTCTGTTTCCTGCATCCCATCGCCGTGGTCCTCATCTGGATCGACCTGGCTACCCGCCGCGAGATGGCGGGTGGCGGGAAGCTGGCGTGGGCCATCTTCAGCATCATCCCGCTCGTGCCGTTCCTGTACGTACTCACCGGCGGCGACCTGTGGTGAGGCCAGCGCAAAGGCGGCGGCGCCGGACCCGCAGCGAAGCAGCGCCGGGCACCCTGCGGAACTGATCCGCCGCCTGGGCTTCTCTCGCGCAGCGGCAGAGCCGGAAGGCCACCTGTGCGGTGTCAGGCTGGCTGGATCAGGTCCCGGCGGTTGCCGTAGAGGTCTTCGAAGACGGCGACGGTGCCGCAGGGCTCCTGACGAGGCGGCCCGGTGAACCCGACCCCGGCGGTGCGCATCCGCTCGTACGCCCGGCTGAACTCGGCAGTGCGCAGGAACAGGCAGACGCGTCCTCCCGTCTGATCGCCGATGCGCCCGCGCTGGCCAGCAGCGACCGCCCGGGCTAGCGGCAACCCGGTTTCGCGGGCAACGGGCGGGCGCACCAAGACCCACCGCTTCCGCCGGAACCCGGCGGCGCGGACATAGAAGTCAATTGCCTCGCCATAGTCGCGGACAACCAGGGCAACCAGACCGGTACATGCCATCCGGCCATGATCCACGACGGCCGCAACGCCATCCGTCACCGGTCATCCCGCAAACCGGTCCTGCGCAGCGAATCGGACGCACCCGGTCGGCGGCAGATGCGTGCATTGGCCGCACCGGGCGGCAGCGCATATTCATGCAGGTCGCCGCAGTCGCCATCGTGCCGGTACTACGTGAGGCGTCTCCTGGGCGCGCGGATCCGCCGCCGGGCATCCGGCCCGCGATTAACGCAGCAAGGGGAAGGGCCTGGTCAGCGAACGTCGGTGTACTCACTGCGGTCCAGCTGCACGAGGTTGGTGTAGTCGCTGCCCGCTGGCTCTGCAACATCGGTGTGCTGGCTGCCGTTCAGCCGCGCGGCGCGGAAGCTGCCCCCGGAGAGCAGCTTGCGCAGGTGTCGCATCCCGCTCATGCCCGCGAGCGCGACCGCTATGGCGGCGGCGAGGACCGAGCCGCCGATTAGTGCGAGCCCGCCGACGACGTGTCCCAGCATGATCATGACTATCGCGGCCAGCAGGGCCGCCGGCACGGCCGCCACGAGCAGCAGCGCGAGGAGCGTGACCGCGATCACGGCCTTGGCCGACCTGTCCGGCGTCCGCTCCGGGTACCAGCCGGTCATGACGCTCACCTCTCAAGGCCCGGAGTCCGTCCTGGGCCCACGGCGTACCAGCAACACGATATGTCGTGTCTTTGTATCAACGCGCCTCTCGATCTGTATGTTCCCGCCACCGTCCGGCGCGCTCACCGCGGGCGGACACCACTGCGCCATGCGGATGGGCTGGAGGGCTTGCGTCCGGGACGGTTGAGAACGCTCGACCTAACTGCATCCCGCGGACCTGCTGCCGCTTGAAGAGTTCCGGCTATCAGGATCGGCTGTCGTGCGGCTGGCGCGCTTTCCGGCTGGTGACAATCCTGCGTTTACGCAAAGACTCGAGCCATTCCTGCCCGCTGAGCAGTCGCGTGGTCTTGCCCGACCTGACCTCGCCCGCCGCGGCAACTGCCATCGCGACGCTGGCAGCGGTCATATCATCAGGTGCCTCATACACGACGACTACGTCATACTCGCCAAACGGAAAGCCCGCCACCACGATCGTGGCTCCCAGCTCCTCCAGGGCCGGCCGGATCACTTCCACCGGGTCTTGCGGCTCCTTAAGCTGATCCGCCATTGACTTGGCGGTATAGGAGGCCTGGTACATGTAGAGCGGCATCGAGATTCCCCTCGGGCGGGAACAGGCGAACAGATCACCAGCCAGGCCCCGTGACTCGCGGCGGCTTCTGCCGACGGGTGCACGGCAACGGACTGAAGACCACTGCGGTCCAAAGATCGTAGACCCGGCCCAGTCGGGCACACCAGCCTCCGCCTCGCAGACCAGCCCTCTTGCTCAAACATGCCAGAGCCCTAGAACCCGGCTAGCTGGCTAGACTCCGGCCGATGCTGCTGCCGGGGGGAGTGCGCGCGGTCGGCGGCATGAGAGTGAGCTGCGATGTCGTGTCAGTCTTGTGCCATGAGCGTTCCGGATGTGATCATCGAGCCGGTCGGTGAGGGCAATTTTGAGCGCACGGTCCAGTTCCTTATCGAATGGGTCAGTGACGGTGAGCCCGCTGCCCGCGAGCACCTGGCCGACCACGCCGCTGGCGGCGGAGCCAGCCTCATCGCCGTGCGGGATCACGCTGTCATCGGCGTCGTCACGATCCGGTGGCGATCGAACTACGCCGGATTC
>JBKQQQ010000489.1:0-3119 GCA_052144275.1 Streptosporangiaceae bacterium | reverse complement strand
CGGCCCGCAAGCTGTCCGCGGCTTGTGCCGCGCACGCGGGGCCTGGGACCGGCCAGCCTGGTGCTCTGCGACGTGTCCGCCTTGTATTTCGAGCCCGACGCCGGGGACGGGTTCCGCGAGAGCGGGTTCTTTAAGGTCCGGGTGACGAGCACCAGGTCGAGCACCCTGATATCGCGTCCGTCGCGAGTTCGGCCAGCACCTCGGCCACGGGTCCCGCGCGACCATCGCAGCGCGGAACTGCTCGAAGGTGAAGTGCCGGAACCGGTGGGCCTTGTCCTCCTCGGTCACGTCTTCGGGACGCAGCTGGAAACGCACATGGCCCTCCTGCAGGCGAATCCGGCATGGCAAAGCCGGGAGCACCGCAGGGTGCCCCTGGCGCTTAATGATCGCGCAGAGTTACCGTGATAGCCACCGCACCTAAACGCCAGCAGCTCCCGGGGGACCGGGCGCCCCACGCCCGGCCCCCCGGATCCGAGACAGCGGAACCTATCCGAACACCGTCTCACCGAAAGAGGCTAACCCGATGCGCCGAAGCATCCGCGCAGCCACGGCCGGCATCGCCGCCGCGGCCGCCCTCGTCCTGTCCCTCGGCCTGGCCACCAGCGCCAGCGCTGCCACCACCGGCCCGTCCGGGCCGGAATACTTCACCGTCTCACTCTCCCTGTCCAACCCGAACGGCACCGTCAACGCCTACGGCCCGGTCGCCGGCCGCGACGGCACCCTCCAGACCCCGGCCGCGACGGCGGCGGTCTTCCAGTTCCGCCACGGCAACGTCAATGTCTGGCACTCCGCTGAACCTAGCCCGACGATCAACTGGAGGACATGCACCGCCACGGTCAGCCAGTACGGCGCCTGGGCATTCACCGGCGGAACCGGCCAGTACCGGGGCGCCCGCGGCTCCGGCCACTTCCTGCTCAAGGAATTCTCCGTGTTCAAGGTCATGAACGGCAAGTGCCAGGCGGCTAACCCGAACGCCCAGCCGGTCTACCTCCAGCTGAACGTGCAAGGCTTCGGGTACGCCAGCCTTCCCCGTCACCACTGACCTGCACCCGCGCTGCTGGCATTCCGGCCGCCTGGCCCGAAACGGCCAGGCGGTCTTGTCATTCCCGGACCCGGCGGGCTCGCGCCGCGTCTTAAGGAGCGCCGCGTGGAACCGCAGATCACCATCGGGCTGCTCACCGGCTACGCCGGATTCCCGCTGACGGTCCACGCCTTCGAGGGCAACATGGCCGGGACCAAGACGATGCTGCCGGTGATCGAGGCGTTCATGACCGCCCGCCAGCTGCCCGACGTCACGACCGTGGCCGATGCCGGGATGATCTCCCAGGCCAACCAGAAGGCGATCGAGGCCGTCGGGCTGTCGTTCATCCCCGGCATGCGCATCCCGCACGTCCGCTACGTCGTCGCCAGCCGCTGGATCGAAGACGCAACCGGGTGGTCCATCAGGAAGTTCGTCCGGACTGCCCGCCGCTACCGCACCATCGAGACCCAGGCCGGAAACCACGTCATCACAGCCGCTGACCCCCTGCCCAGCGACCTCCAGGAAGCCCTCGACCGCATCCACCGCGATCCCGGTGCGCACTGGCTAATTGAGCCAAGTCAGGCTACAGCGCCCGGCTGCTCGCCGCCGGGACCGGGTAACCAGCCGCGGCCAGAAAGGAGGTGGCGGAATGTAACACCATCAGCCAGCCAGGACATCACGCTGAGCGGCAACGCAGCCACGCGCCGGAAAACCGCGACTGTAGTACTTGCCAGACGGCCGCCTCGTTACCGACGGTGACAGTTCGGCGGTCGTCGCGACGCGATATCCGCCGGTTATCTCAAGTCCTAATTTGGATGTCTTTGCTGTAACCGCCGCAGGTCCTGGGGGGCTTCGGCGAGGACACGTTATCTATAGCGGTGTGTTCGCTGTAGCTGCTGTGAGGGCCGCGGTGGTCTCATGGTGCTTTCCATCCCTCGGCTTGCTCGACGACTTCGGCTGAGAGCGTCTGGAGTTCGCTGATCAGCTCGCGGAGGCGCTTGGTGTTGTCGAACAGGGGACGGTATCGCTCGAGCTGGGCGGGGCTGAGCGTGCGGGTGATGGTCTTGGCTCCGACTTTGCGGATCCACGAGGGGTAGGGGCCGTGCAGGTGGCTGGGGTCGCTGTGGCACCGGCACCGGGGAGAGCCGCAGCGGGTGGTGCGTTCGACCAGGCTGCCGGGCAGGCAGAGGCCGAGCCCGGCGATCTCGTCGGCGATCTGGTGCTGGCGGAGTTCGGCGTTGGCTGGCGTTGAGGGCATGCCTTGTTGCTATCGCATTTTGCGGGCGTATCGGCGAGGCTCCGCCGCCCGCTGCCTTGAAAGCTTTACCTTCAAGGCAGCGGGGTGGCGGACCCGGCCGGGCTGCCCGGAGGGGAGGTGGGGGCGTGCTCGTTCAGCGGGTGCTGATGCCCGTCGGCAGCCGGGAATCCTGGACGCTGCCCGGGGACGACGGCGAGGTGATCGATCCGGCCGAGCGCTACCTGGCCTACCTGACGGCCATCGAGCGCTCGCCCGACACGGTGCGGGCCTACGCGGTCAGCTTGAAGCTGTGGTTCGAGTTCCTCCAGCACACCGCGACCAGCTGGGATCAGGCGGGCGTAGAGGATGTGGCCCGGTTCGTGGCCTGGCTGCGCGCCCCGGCGGGCAACGTGATCGTGCTGGCGGACGGCACCGGGTCCGGGGCCCGGCGACGGTCAACCGGTACCTGGCGGGGGTCTTCGGCTTTTATGACCATCATGCGCGCACCGGCCTGAGGGTCGCTGCCGAGCTGGTCTCGTGGCGCCGGATCAGCCGTGGCTCGTATAAGCCGTTCCTGCACCACGTGACCAAGGGCCGGCCCATCCCGGTCAGGCCGGTGAAGCTGCATGTTCCGCAGGCCAGCGCGGTCATTGCCTCCACCCGCGCCAGCTCGGCGGAGCCGGGCACGGCCCGCCACTCCCCCGCGCTGGCGGCCAGCACGGCCCGCGCCTGGTCCCTTTCCTCGGTGTGAGAACCACTGGGATGAGTCATACGCCGACGCCCGGCACTCTCTAAGAAATTAATTGATGATTCATCAATTAGAGATCGGCAAGCATGATTATGGCCGCCGAGGCATCACCG
>JBKQQQ010000488.1:0-3505 GCA_052144275.1 Streptosporangiaceae bacterium | reverse complement strand
CGCCTTAGCCGCACTCGTCTCAGTCATCGCGTCCCCCATTCCCGCCAACGCAGGCTGAGCCACCGTCGGCGTCGCGCACCGGCCGGCTCGTCCCGAAGACCGCGTAAAGGATCGCGCCGGCCGCTGCCGCGTACAGGCCGTTCTGCAGCGGGATCGGTGCTGTTAAGAGCTTGGATGCGCTCATCCTGCGGCCTGCGCGCCGCCGATTCCTCACCCCTCCCCGGGTGACTTCCGGTCGGCTCGCCTGTGCCGCGTCGGCTTCATTCCGGAGCTAACCACGCTCATCAGCCGGCGACCACCGATGTCATATCAGGTCTGCGGAGGCCGTCCGGCCCTCCCGGACTGATCGCTATCTGCACGCCTTCCTCCTGATCGGACGGGTGGCGCTACGAGATGCAGGTCAATCACTTCAAGTCCCAGTCCGATGACCCGCTCGACTATTCCCCAGAGGGCTCCCTGATCTGGCACGTCTGCGCGAAGGGTCGTCGTGCCCGGGCCTAGGGTGACCTCGCAGTCGTCGAACTCTGCGCGCAGCGTAGAACCGGCCTGACCGGCGAAAGTGATCGTGTACGTGTATGGTCCCACCAGGTTACGCCTCGCAGTCTGCTAGTCAGGCGCACCACCCGCGCCCAGGTGAGTGGTGCACGAGATGACCACCTCGTGGTCAATTATCATTTGAGTACCAAGTAGCCTTGGTTTGTCACGCCCTTCTCCTTTCCCACTTGCGTCACGTGCCACCACCGCTGCCCCAAAGTGCAGGATAGCGACCTATTTTCCCGGTCCTTTACCTTCAGCACCCCTTGAATAACAGAACGGTCAACTCCACCTGGAACCAAAGGATTAACGTTCAGCCGGAACCTTAACCGCGGGATGGGTCTCATGAGAAGGTCGCGTGCATTGAGCCATTCATGGCGCGGACCGCGGATCTGACCAGGCCGGCAGGTTTCCCCAGTTAAGCATCGCAGCGCTAAGCCGCCAGGCGTGGTTGTTGCCGATGTCATGGTGCACCTCCAGGTCGGAGTAGCGGAGACGCTGGCTTCTTCCAGCGTGTTGGAGTGGTCTGGAGGGGTCCTCACCCTGCCCGGGGTGACCTTCGGCTCTATTCCAGCGGTTGCGGCGGTCACGGCAGCACTGCGCGGGCCTTCCTCGCGGCAACGGCTCGCACCGCAGAATGGTCTCAGAGCAGGCGCAGGTCGGCTGCCCGGCCGATGGCTTCGGAGCGTGACGGTACCCCGAGCTTCTGGTAGATCGACCGGAGGTGGGTTTTCACCGTGTTGCGGGAAATGTAGAGAGTGGCGGCGATCTGCGGGTAGGTGCTGGTCGGCAGGAGTTTGAGGATGCGCAGCTCAGCGGTGGTCAAGGGTTGGATGAGCGCGTGATAGGACCGGGCGGCGTCCGGCTGTGCGGCGCGCACCTCGAGGACCGCGGCAATCAGTCGCTCGACGAACGCGTCCGGGCGCGCCTGCGTCACATTCGTGACCAGGTAGTTGGTCACGAGGGGGGTGGCCGTGACTACCGTATTGAGGAAGCCGCCATGGCGTGCTGTCTGGATGGCACTGCCTAGGATGCTTGCGGTCATCGGGTCATCCCGCCCGATCGCGGCGGCGGCCAGGAGTATCTGGCGCATCAGCGCGCGCCGCGGCGTAAGGTCGCCCAGCGCCGGGGACTGCAGGTGTTCCTGGGCGGTATGGTGATCGCCGGCGGCGAGGGCGATCCTGGCCAGCAGCAGGGCACGGCGGTCGGCCGCCAGGCCGCTGGCCAGTTCGGCGGGAGAGCGCAGGTCCCCGAGCGAGAGGCGCAGCGATGCTTCCAGCTCATCGGCTCGCGCCAGGAGCGCCGACCCGGTCCCGGCCAGGACGAATCGTCGCGCTGCCTCGACAGTGGCCAGCGCCTCCCGGACCTGCCCGCGGGCCGCCCAGATCCCGGCCCGGTCCAGTAGCGCCAGAAACTCAAAGCTGGGTCGCCGCCGTTCCGTTATCGACAGCGCCTGCTCGGTGAGCTGCTCCGCAGTGTCCAGGTCCCGGGCCTCTAGCGCCACGCCGGCGAGTACGCGCAAGCTATCCACGGCGAAAAAATGCTGGTCAAATCCTAGCCGCTGGGCATCCGCGTAGGCGGCCCTGGCGGCATCGGCCGCCTCGGACAGGCGGCCGGCCTCGAACCATGCCACTGCCCGCGCACTGGGCACCAGCACCAGCCTGGCCGATTCGGCGAGCTCGGGAATCGCAAGAGCCGCCGCTGCCTCACGGTCAACCGCCTCGTAGTCTTCCAGGTACGGGTAGACCCGCAGGAGGATCAACGGGACGACGGCGTTCCACTTGTCCTGGAGCTGCGTCCGCTCCTGGATGGCCCGCGCGCCGGTTGCCGCACGCACGGCCTCGTTCATCCGCCCGGTTATCCCGTAGTGGAATGAGCGCATCGCGGCGAACCGGGCCGCCAGCCTGGATTCGGGCGGGATCGACGGCTGGACGCGCTCCAGCAGGTCAAGGTACTCACCGCCGCGCGCCGGGTCACCCCACAGCAGCAGGTCAGCGGCTAGGCCCAGCAGCCGGTCGGGGGCATCAGCGAGCAGCGAAGGGTCGACGGTGCTGAGATCCAGTGCAGCCGGGAGCGCTGGGTCATGCAAGAAAGCGGGCACGACCTGGTCCTGCATGAGGTCCAGGGCCCGGTCGGCATGCCGCGCCGTCAGGAAATGCCGGGCCGCGCGCCATGTATCGCCCGTGCACTCGAACCATTCGGCTGCCCGCAGCTGGAGCGCTTGCTCGCGGGCCCGGTCCCTTGCCCTCAGCTCGGCGTGCAGCACCTGGCGCACTAGGTGGTGGTACCGGAAGCTCGTCCGCTCTTCATCGAGCGGCACCAGGAACAAGTTGGCCGCGTCAATTGTGTGCAGCAACGCGACCGCGTCCTGCCTCGCGGTGACGGCGGCGCACGCATCCGCGGTCAGCTCCTCCAGGATGGATGTATCGAGCATGAACCGGACAACGTCAGGCGGCTGCTGATCGAGAACTTCAGAGACGAAGTACTCGGCGACCGTGTGGCTGCGCACCTCCAGCGCCCGGGCGACCCGCGCCGGGTCGTTAGTGCCGCGCAGCGACAGCGCCGCCATCTGCAGCGCCGCAGCCCACCCCTCACTGTGCTGATGAAGCAACGCAAGCTCGATAGCACCGATCTCGACGCCGAAGTTCGCCAGCAGATTGCCGCTCTCGGCTAGGGAGAAATACAGGTCACGGTCGCGAAGCTCACACAGCTCACCCGACATCCGCAGCCTGTGCAGCCGCAGCGGAGGGTCAACCCGGCTGGCCAGCACCAGCTGGGCGATCTCGGCAGGCCACCGCTCGACAAGATCCGTCATGGCCCCGGAGATCCCGGCCGCCGCGGCATGGAAGTCGTCAACCACGATCGCCGATCCTGCGGGCAGCTTCGCAGCATCGTTGGCGATCGACGCGGTGACATCGGCCGACATATCGCCGTCCATGGTGAGCAGATCGGCGGCATCAGTACCGAACCC
>JBKQQQ010000487.1:0-4827 GCA_052144275.1 Streptosporangiaceae bacterium | reverse complement strand
GCCTGGCCGGGAACCAGGATCACCTGGGTGTGACGCGGCTCGAGCGCGGCGGCGTCTGGCCGGGCCGATGTCCCCGGAAGGATCACGGTACCTTCGGCGGCCACGCCGACGAGCGGGAAGCGCGCTCCGGCCGCAGCACGGAGCCGGCCCATGACCTTCATGACACCGGAGTCGGTGCCGCCATCCACGATCGCGGCCCCCCACCCGTCCAGCGCCGGGATGACGGGCGCGAGCGCCTCGGCCATGACCGCCAGGTCAGCCGGGGTCATGCCGCCTGCCCCGCCGACGGACACCAGCACGGGGCGGCGGACGTCCACACCGAGGGCACGCAGAACCGCGGGAATATCGGCAGGCTGGCCCACCCGCGCAGAGGGCGGCACCGCCCGCTCGCCGGCGGCGCCGGTCACGGCCGCGGATCCTTATCATCGGGTTCGGCGGGTGACACGGGCGGGAGAAGCGCTTCCAGCGCCGTTGCGTAGGCCTGCTCGCCGTTCGCATACGGCGTGAGATCAGTGGTCACGAGGAGCGGGGCGGAAGGCGAAGGATCTGGAATCCTGCCTGCCACAGGATCACCGGAAGTTCACGGATGGCGTCCCTGTCCTTATTCTGGGCGCTTTCACTGAGGTACTGCCAGTCCACCAGGTCGGGGTGCTGGTTGCCTTCGCGAACCGGCCCGTACACAAATCCCCGTCCCTTCCGCTCGTCCACCCAGCGCCGGTGCTCCATCTTGGCGAGAAGTTCGATCTCGGTGTCGGAGAAGGCAAAATGCGGAGTGGTGGCGGACTCCGGGACGACGACACAGCCGATGGCGTCGAGCTTGGTCCCGATATGTGCGGCTTGCTCCAGGTTGGACTGCTTGAGATCGTCCGACAGCTCTTCCCACGGCCGCATGGAGTGGTTGACAAGCGGCGAGTCGCCGTGGGCCTCGCAGTTTCTGACGTAAGCCTGATGGATGGCCCGGGCCAGCTGGTCGGCGAGGTCTTCTCTGATCCTTCCGGGCACGCATGCCTCTTCGATGACCCCGAATACGGTCAAACGTCCCTCCGGATCATCCAGCAAGGCCCCCTGGGTGCCCAGGACCGCCCCGAACGGCGAGGGCTCGCTCATGCAGATCACCACCCGGTCGGAGCGGCCGGTCATGGCCTGGGCCGCGGCCAGGCCAGCGTTCAGCGCGTCGTCGTTGCTGGGGAGGCAGATGAAGGTCAGGGCAGGCTCGCCGTCCGGAGGCGGCTGCGGCGCACCGTCGTCGCAGGTTACCGAGCAGTTCCTGGCGACGACCGGAAACACGGCCAGGAAGTCCGGAAGGGTCTCGGTGCATGTCTGCGTGCCTGCGGCGCGAATTCTCACCCGCACCGGCGAGCCGTCCGGATGCGGGCGCCGGGCGATCTCGCGGAGCACGGCACGCCCCAGCAGGCCGAAACCGACGATCACCACCTGCGCGGGCCGGGTCCCGTCGGGCGCCAGGGGGTGCTTATCCAGGAGCACCCTGGCCGCGGTGTCCTCGACGGAGAAGAAGTCGAGGCGGAAACTCAGGTCGTCGGTGGCCCCGATGCGCCGGGCCCGCAGCGCCGTGGAGATTTCCGCGTCGCGCACCTGAGCGAAGGTGCTAAGCCGCCGGCGGTTGGCCTGCGATATTTCCCGGGCGCGCAGGGCCGTCGCGGCATTCGTGGTGCTGAGATCGGCGCACGCGTACAGGACGTCAGCGCGCCGCAAACCCGCGGCGCGCAGCGTGCCGGCATCCGTCGGGTCGCCGGATACCTCAAGGAGGCGGTGCGCGCGGACCTGGTCGGCCACCGCTGGGCTGGCGCTGACCAGCACGACCTTGTGGTATTCGGCACGCAGCTTCCGCGCGAGTTCCACCGCGACGGGCCCGTCACCGGTCACGATGGCATGCTTCGACGCGGACGCAGACGACCAGCGGCGCAATTGCTCGCTGAGCAGAAGACGTACCGTTTCCACGGTTGCCGCGACCGTGGTGGCGGGCGCGAGGAAGCGGGCGATTCCGAGCGCTACGGGAAACGGGCCCGCACCCTCGGCCGGCGCCGAGTTCAGCACGAACAGCTGAAGATCGTAAAAGAGGATGTCCGCCCGGCCTCGGCCGAACATCGGCGTCGGGTGATGTGACAGGTACTCGTTCAGGCCAAAGTAACCAAGTATCAGCGCAACGGCGGCAATCCCGAGCACGACCAGCCAGCGCCGCAGCGCCTTATCCAGGAACAAACCCGCAACAGCCACCTGACTTCGCGGTCTAGCCGGCACCTCTGCCACTGCGTCCTCCCCAAGGGTAATACCCGGCCCCGGCACAATGGTCAGGGACGAATGCTGCCCGCGCCGTACAATTAAACCCCCGGAGCCACAGGAACGGTACTCCTGGCAAGCACCACAGCCCGTTCGGCCCAAAGAGATTTTCAATTATTCCGAACGGGACTCCGCACTGGTGTCCGCTTCGGTCAGGCGAGGTCGGCGACGAACTCGTCAAGAGATTGGGCCGAACGGGGTGCGGTGAAGCTGGCGGCAAAGGCTCGTGCCTCCTGGTGCCCCACGCTGGCGGTGAAGCCCACGTTCATGGCCGGGTTCGGCAGGAACGCCTCCCCCATCTGGGCCGCGGAGGCCACCGGCGGCGTGCCGAAGACGACGTACCCGGCGGCCGCGGGCATAGCCGGAGCGGCCTCGAGCGCGATGTGCCCGCCCAGGCTCCACCCCACGACCACCGCCTCCGCCGCGCCCGTGGCCTGGGCGAACCCGGCGAGCACCGCGGCGTAGCCGGGCAGGGAGTAGGTCTCGCGGGTCACGGCCTTGGCCGATGCCCCGTGCCCGGGCAGGTCGAAGGCCAGGCACCGGAACCGCCGCCCGAACGACCCGGTCATGACCGGAGCCCAGGTGCGGGCCGAGGAAGAGTTGCCGTGCACGAAAATGACGGGGCGGCCGGCGCCCTCGCTCTGCGTGAACGCGATCCGCTGGCCGCCCACGTCGATCTGCTGCTCGTCCACCCCTTGGTCCCTTCCGCTCAGCCTGCCGCCAGGTTCTCACGAAACGGCTGGCCCCGGGACGGTCTGACCGTCCCGGGGCCAGGCCCCCGCTTAGCGGCGCGGTGGTTATCCGGGCTGGCCCGGGGTGGTGGCCTCCGGCAGGGCCTCCTTGATGTGCTCCAGGGTCACGCGAAGCGGCCGGAAGTCGGCTTCGGGAGCGGTCTCGTGGTCGCGGTAACCGGCCACCCGGTCGTGGCCGTTGGGGTCGGACGCCGGGCTGCGCCCGGCTGACTTGGTGCTGATAGGCCACGCGGGCTTCGCCACGGACCGGACGCCGCATGGTGAGGCCAGGTACGTAGGCGGATCTGGTTTCGCCGCCGCCTTCGCCGCTTCCGCCCTGCTTGACCGGGGCGTCGGCCTGGTGACGCAGGTGGGCGACGACTTCGACCTGGGCCATCTCCGGCGCCTCCCGCTCGACCTGGAGGGGGTGGCCGTCGTGCCGGGTGCCTCGGCTACGTTCATCATCGACCAGCATCCTGACGGCAGCCTGGAGTTCGGGTGCGAGTTGGGAGTCGCGGCAGAGCCGCGTTTTGACTTGTTCCCAGCGTCCTATTTCGAGGCGAGATACGTCCATCTCGGCACGGCACCGCCGCGGCAGCAACTGGAGTGGCTGGACTTTCTCCGTAGTAGGGGCTGTCACGCCCAGATCTCGGTGGACATGTTCGAGCCTTTCGTGGAGACCGAGCCGGACGCCTGCCGGAGCATGTGCGACCGGGCCGACCTCGTCTTCCTGAACGAAGCGGAATTCCGTGGTATCTATGCCGGGAAGTCCGAGCCACGCGGGCCGGTGATCCTGAAGCACGGACCGGGCGGCGCGGAATACCTCGCCGCAGGCGTGCGATACCCGGTCCTGGCGCCTGCAGTCGAGGAACTCGATCCGATCGGGGCCGGGGAGATAATCGCCGGAGCTTTTCTCGCCCTCCGGGGCCGAGGGCTGCCGGAGGATCAGGCCCTGACCTCCGCGGTCGGAGCGGCCGCCGCCTCGGTTACCGAATTCGGCGTGGCCGGCTCCTGCCTAACCCGGGAACTCCAGCGGGTCAGGGACGAACTCGGGCTCTGACTCGCGGCCCATCTCAGGATCGTGTGAATTTACCTCCCATTTCGCGGGGGTAGCTGCACACGATCAGGGGAATGTGACCTGCTGACGTCTGCGAGTGTCCGGTTCGTCCGGCTTGACGCCCCGGCCGCGGAGCCAGAGCCCAACTTGGCCCCGGGGCGTACCGCTGAGCGGCGCCGACGGCTGGGTCAGGTGGTCAGGTCCAGGGTGGTGCCGGGTTCGAGGCGGGCGACGGGGACGCCGGCGGGGGCGGCGGCCACGGACATCATCCTGGTCATCAGGCCTAGCCCGGCTTCGTTCAGGATCGCGTCGTGGATCGCGTAGCCGCGGGCGGGCGCGACCGCGCGGAAGTAGTCGATCATCTCCCCGGCCTTCAGCCACGGGGCGCTGATCGGGAGGAGGAGCGTCGAGACGGGATCTTCGGGGACGGTGAACGAGTCACCGGGGTGGAACAGCCCGCCTTCGACCAGGAACCCGGTGTTCACCACCAGCGGGATGTCCTGGTGGATCAGGGCGTGGTCCACGCCGTAGACGTGCACGGAGAAGCAGGCCACCGCCAGCGCGTCCCCGTGCTGCACCTCGTGCACCCGGTCGCCGAACTCGCCGAACTGCGCGCAGATCGAGGAGTTGGCCCACAGGGTCAGCCCGGGGTCGCTGGACAGCGCGGCGCGGATCGCGTCCGCGTCGAGGTGGTCCGGGTGCTCGTGGGTGACCATCACCGCGGTCGCCCCGTCCAGGGCC
>JBKQQQ010000486.1:0-7086 GCA_052144275.1 Streptosporangiaceae bacterium | reverse complement strand
CGGGTTGCCGCCCACTGGGCGAGCGCGGCGGCCACCACCGGGCCGAGCCCGAGCCGCTTAAACCGAGCCCGGGCCTTCATGATCATGAAGACTTCATCCCTGTTTTTCGGGGGTCGCGATCATGGCCGGCTGACGTTGTCGCGTAGCAGGGTGAGGAGGGTCTCGAGCTGGCTGGCCTCGGTGTCGGAGAGGCCGACGCGCAGTCGCTGGTCGAAGGCCATGGCCGCGTCCCGGAGGCGGAAGAAGAGGTCGTCGCCGTGGTGGGTCAGCTCGACCAGGTGCAGGCGACGGTTCGCGGGGTCGCGGCGCCGGGTCACCAGCCCTGCTGACTCCATCGCGTTCAGGTGATGGGTGAGCGTGGCTCCCTGAACCCCGACCGCCTCGGCCAGCTCACGCTGACTGGCGAGCTGGCCGCTCTTCAGCGAGATCAGCACCAGCCAGACCGGCAGCGATCCGCCCGCCTCGGCCAGGGCGTCGTCGAAGGCACGGCTGACGGTCCTCGAGACCCTGGTGAGGTGCAGGCCAAGCGGCTGTTGAGCGGGACGGGGCATAAGCGAAGGGTAACATCTCTCGATAGCTGTCTAATCGTTTGATATCGTATTCTTCGATATCAAACGATTAGGGAGGCGCATCGTGAGTGATCAGGATCAAGGCCAGGGCCAGGGCCAGCCGCCGCCGGTAACCGGTCAGCCGCCGGTAAGCGGTCAGCCACCGGTAAGCGGGCCGCTGCCGATGAACGGGCGGGTCGCGCTCGTGGCCGGTGCGAGCAAGGGCATCGGCGCGGCCACTGCCGAGGCGTTCGCCGCCGCCGGGGCCGCCGTGGTCGTCGCCGCCCGCGACACCACCGCGCTGAAAGCCGTTGCCGACGGCATCGAGGCGCGCGGCGGCCGGGCGCTCGCCGTCGGCGCCGACGTCACCGACCACGGCTCGATGCGTCATCTGGTCGATCAGGCCCTGTCCGCGTTCGGCCGGCTCGACGCGGCGTTCAACAACGCGAGCGCGGGACCGATGCCGGCGCCGCTCGCGGACATCGACCCGGACGACTTCGACCACGGCATCGCCACCAACATCGGCGGCACGTTCCTCGGGATGAAGTTCCAGATCCCGGCCATGCTGGCCAGCGGGGGTGGCGCGATCGTGAACATGGCCTCGATCGCCGGGCTGAACGGCACGGCCAACCTCGCGGCGTACGTCGCGGGCAAGGCCGGGATCATCGGCCTGACCAAGGTCGCCGCCCTGGACTACGCCGATCGGGGCATCCGGGTCAACGTCGTGGCGCCCGGCCCGATCCTGACCTACCACCTCGAGGCGGCGGGCCCGCAGGCGCAGCGCGGGGCCGCTCTGTCTACGCCGATGCGGCGCGTCGGCACCACCGCCGAGGTAGCTCGGGCCGTGCTGTGGCTGTGCTCGGACGAGTCCTCGTTCATCACCGGGACCGTCTTGCCGATCGACGGCGGGCAGGCCGCCGGCAACAAGCCGCCGCAGATGTACCGGCAGGGCCAGCCGATGCCGGATCCTCCGGCGGGGGCCTAGCCGGACTCGCGGCTTTCGTAGCTTTCGTGGGCGAGGTCGACGATGCAGAACCGGTTGCCTTCGGTGTCGGCCAGCACGATGAAGTCCGGGTCGTCGGGGTAGCGATCCCAGTCGACCCGGACGGCGCCCAGCGATACCAGGCGATCCGCCTCGGCCTCTTGTTCGGCCGCGCCGGCGACGTGCAGGTCGAAGTGGAGCCGCGGGTAGTCCTCCGGCGGCGTCTCGCTGCGCTGCAGCGCGATCATGGTGCCGGTTCCGTCCGGCGGGACGAGCACCATGGCCCAGCCGCCGAATCCGTCCTCGCGCAC
This sequence comes from Streptosporangiaceae bacterium, assembly GCA_052144275.1. Lineage (GTDB taxonomy): Bacteria > Actinomycetota > Actinomycetes > Streptosporangiales > Streptosporangiaceae > Palsa-504. The sequence continues at coordinate 5,245 of JBKQQQ010000486.1, read as the reverse complement.
CTGGTATCCGAGCGCCGCACGCCAGAACTCTATGGCCCGCTGGCGATCGGTAACTCCTAGCACAGCCACGCCGAACGTGAGCATCGGCCGTCATCCTTCCCGTTTTCTCAGCAGACGCACAGCCGCGGACCGGCTTAACTCATGCCGGCCGGGTAGCTTAAGCCCCGTGCCTGACGCTGTTACCCAACCAGCGCCACGATCGCGACCAGCATCTCAGCCGCAACCGGCCTCACGCCCGGAGGGCGGCTCGACGCCAGGTTCGGGCCGGACGTGCTGCGGCTACGGTGAACGTCCAGCCCAGCGGGTTCGGGTTGCAATTGGCCGCCAATGGCCCGACGACGTTCATCGCGGACAGCGATCTCGCGCTCACGCACAAAAGAGCGATTCGAGGCCGCCGTTTCCGCCTGTTCACGCGCTGGTCACGGATCTCGATCCAGCACCAGCGAGATGATCCCGGCCAGCTAGAAACCGGACCGCCAAACGGGACCTCAATCTCGTCTCGTTCGGCTTATGGGCCGCCACTATTGCCTCTTTCACTGTGGTGACTTCGCGCATTTAGCGCGGTTGACAACGTGATTCTGTACATAATGCCACTATACGGTGAGCAAATGCACGCTCGCCATTGACGGTGACTACGCGATTACGGGCGCGGCCCTGCCGAGGTCACCGGTGAAACAGTCGCTCATCATCGCCTGCAGACCCTGGGCGACCGGCTAGCTCCCAGGAACGGCAAGCTCCCTGCGAACCCAAAGTATTCGGATAACTACTCTTTGTTGAACATACTCGAGCGCCTCATCCGCCGTCGGCGGCGCCCTGCCGCGACGGGCGGACGCCGCCGAGGTCGCTTGCCCGGCGCTCGGCGCGAGCCGCCGGTCCACCCGTAGCCCGTCAGATAAATGGATGTTTACCCAGTTCAGAGGCCTGATTGATGATTACTGACACGAAGACATAGGCACCGTTTTCCAATAAATAATACATAGAGTAACTATGTCGAGATACTTACGTAACCTTGTTGTTATCCCCTGTGAAAACTGATAAGCGTGAAGCATATGTATACCCAAATGTTCCATAAACTGGAACATTTGCCTGATTTGGCGGATTTTTTGACCTTCATGGCGCATGCTGTTGAACGCCAGGGAGTTGCATTCCAGAGCGTGAAGAAGCGCTTTCCCTGCGTCACGCGGGTCAGTCGCGCCTTAGCCGCGACCACCGAAGAGGCCCGCGGCACCGGCCACCGGAGCCTGGTGCATTCCACCAAGCCCAGGAAACTCGGTAAGGAGCGGGACCGTGTCAGTCCGACATAAGGTAGGCACCATCGCCGGAACGATGGCAGTATCTCTGGCGTTTTTCCCAGGAATGGCTAGCGCTCAGGCGCTATCGTTCAACCAAAAGTCAGCTTCGTACGTGGAGACGTTCATCGGGAGAGTTCCCTACGTTTACGGCGGCAGTTCGCCCAGCACCGGTTTCGACTGCAGCGGGCTCGCCCAGTACGTATACGGCCACTACGGAAAATCGATTCCCCGGACGGCGGAAGACCAATTCCTGCATTTCCGCCGGGAGAGCAGGAGCGCGGCGTGGGGCGGGGACCTCGTGTTCTTCCATGTTGACTCCGACCCCAACAGCTACGTCTACCACGTGGGCATCTACGAAGGCGGAAACCACATGGTCTCGGCCACCGATCCCGCCTCGGGCATCATGTGGCAGACGATCTGGTCACCCGATGTGACGTTCGGCACGATCACCCACTGAGCCTCTGGCCGAGGACGCGCTCGACGTGCCAGCGCGCCGACCAGGGCGGCAGGCCCACAGCATGGTATTCGCGATCCGGCCCCGCCAGCTTGCTCAGCTGCGGGGAGAACGCGTGCCGGTCCCCGGTTCCGCCCGGGGACCGGCAAGGTTCCCCGGCTCGCGGCATGTCTCCGGCGGCGGGCTGCTAACCGTGCACGTCCCACTCCACCAGCGAGCCGAACCCGCTGAGCGCGCTCCACTGGACCTTCGAGACCGGGACCCCGTCCGGGACCTGGAACGTGACCGCCCCCGTCACCGTGTCACCCTGCGCCACGTGGATCGTGCCGCTGTCGAAGTTGGTGTACCCGGCAATGTCATCGAAGTCCGCCGAGTAGTTCTGCCCGTTGCGGCCGACGAGCACGGCGTCGTTGTTGGCGTCCTCGTTCTGGGGACTCCCGGTCAGTGCCTTGATTGTGAAGACCAGGCCGACGAACCGCTTGCCGCTGTCCGGCGAACTGAACTGGTCCGCGCCCTGGGCCGGGTCGATGACCTTCACCAGGGTTACCCGGTAGGTGTCCCCGCTGCCGTCCTTGAGGTCGAACTGTGAACCGACTTTTCCCGGCGGGGCCTGGAGCCCGGTCGCCAGGACACCGCTAGCTGAGGGGAACGGCGTGACCGAGACCGCGTTGTGCCTGGCGATGATGGCCGGGACCACGGTGCCGACGACGATGAAGAGGCCGAGCGCGATGAGAGCGCCGCGCAACGGGTGTCTCCTTCTAAACCGCGGCGGCCGCGGGCCATAGCCGTAGCTGTAACCAGGACCGGGATAGGGCGGCTGGCCGCCGGGCGGCCAGCCCGGCGGCGGCCCCTGGCCCGGTTCGCCGGGCTGCCACGATGGCGGTTGCGGCTGGCCTGCTGAGGGCCAGGACGGCGGCTGGTCCCCAGGAGGCCAGGCCGAGGGCTGCCCTTGACCCGGGCCGCCCGACGGCCATGACGGCGGCTGGCCTCCGGAAGGCCACCCTGGCGGCGGCTGGTCCTGGCCCGATCCGCCGGACGGCCAGGCCGACGGCTGGTCTCCAGAGGGCCAAAAGGGCAGCCGGCCCTGGCTGGGCGTTTGGTCCTGGTCCGGCGTTTGGCCTTGGTCCGGCGTTTGGCCCTGGTCCCCTGGGGGCGGCTGGCTCATGTCGTCCTTTCCAAGGCGGCGCCAACGGCCGCGCTCTCCGCTTAGGAGACGCGCCGAAGGCCGTTAAGGTGCACGGTAATGCATCCGGGAGGTATCCGCCTGGCCAGGCCGTGTCCATCTTCTCGGCGGCGTGGAAACTTCCGTCAGCTACCCGGCGGGGTATCTCCTGGAACTCGCGAGCATCGTGAGGTTCTCCGGCGTGGCTAGCTGCAAGCAGGGCGCCAGTTAGCTCACTCCGAACTAATCGCGGCGTGGTTGGACCGCTCAGGGCCGACCTGGACGGCGGCGGGCGTAGGCGATGTTGACGACCGCGATGACGACCCAGATCAGCGCGATAATGATCACCTGGGCGGTACTCACCGAACTGGTGCTTGTCAGCAGGGATGCCCGGAATGACCCCAAATCGAGTTCTGCCTTGGGTGCGACTCCGCTGGACGGCCAGGAATGCAGCGTCACGGCCGTCGCGCCGATGCCCAGCCCGATTGAGCCCAGGCCCATGGCCAGGTTCGTCCATGCGGCCATGCTGGGCTGGACGCCCCGCTGTGCCAGCCTTGCGTCCACGTGCTTGTCGATCTCCGAGCTGATCCTCTCGACCAGCCCCTCGGCCACAGCGCCGTCGTACGCTTGGCCGAGTTCGGTATGCACGGCCGCCGCCGCGGCGACGTCCTCGTGTGTCCGCACGTCCATGCAGCCAAGCTATATCGCGATTGAGTGGCCTGACAACGGGCTACGTCGCGGGCAGCGCGGCCAGGATCGATCCCATCTGCCGGTAGACCCCGAAGATCTCGCTCTCGCCCAGGCGGGCGCTTACAGCTGAGAGCGGCTGACCGGGCAGCAAGGTCATGACCGTGTAGCCGTAAGCCTCGTAGACCTGGCTGAGCTGGCCACCGGTCCGCAGGACGCACGCGGCGACCCGGTGACCAGGCAGAACCTCGCGAAGCAACAGGTTAGCGGCGGTTGGCGTCAGGCCGACCAGATCCGCAGGCACGCGCCGATGCTAGGAGACCATCGCCGTATTGCAAAGTGATTTCTGCTCCGGCCGAACTACCCGGACTGGGACATCTGGACAGTCCGCGTCCTCATACCCCCGCACACCGTCTGGTGCGCGCGGCCCAAGGGGTCGTCACCCACGGCCACGATCAACGCGGACTCGCCGGAGCATCTGATCGAACTACTGTCAGCCAGCGGGTAGCCTTTGTTACCGCCCGGTAGCCCTGCTCCCCCCGCGGCTACCGGGATAGCCCGCCTGGACCCAGCGTCCAGGCGGGCTTCTTACACTTATGGGCGATGGGGTTGCTGCCGTTTGCTGCTGCCACTTGCCGCCCTGTCTTGGCGCTTAACTGTCAACTGAATCTGCGGGTTTGGGAATGGGGCCTAGGACCTGTACTGTGCGGCTGCGGTTATCCGTTTTACTGTCAACCATCTGTTGACAGTAAGGCTGCGATGGCTATAGGTGTCTTGACCCTTAAGCATCAAGACACCCCTTTTAGTTCTGAGGGTCGAGGCCTAGAACGGGCAGGCATGCCTCCATTCCCGTTAGCTCGATGTCGCCGCGCCGTCCCTGTTCCCAGCGCTCCCGGGTGAGTCTCCACCGGGTAAGCAGCGCCGGGCTACCCCGGCGGGTGGCCCAGCCGGTGCCGTTGGGTTCGTAGCCCAGCGCCCTAGACACACCGTTTGAGGCATTGTTATCGGTGAATGCCTCGCTGGATGCCTCGCGGGCACCCAGGCCAGCGAACGCAAAGTGAAGGATCGCTGATCGCATCTCGGTTCCGAAACCGTGGCGGCGGAGCGACGGCTGGAGCCAGGAAAACGTCCCAACGGTCCCGAACGTGGTGAAGTTGACCCCGATCAGGTCTTGCATGCCGACAGGGTGGTCATCGACCATGACGACGAAATAGATGCGCCACCACTGCGGGTCAACGTGCGCACGTCCGGCCCAGATCCCGCGTAGCCATTTCCACTCGCGTTGCGGATTGTCCTCGTACAGGGACATTGGGTCATCGAACGGTGCCTGATCTGGACCGACCACACCTTCGCGGACGATCGGGACCAAACGTTCCAGCAACTCATCTGTCGCCCCGGCCAGCGTAAGTTTTGGTGTTCGCACTTCGAGGTTCAGGAGCGGGTAGGCCTGTCTCATGGCGACACCATAGGGGTCCCGGCCGGTGCGGCACACATGGTTTTACCCCCAGGTGGACCTGGCCGCCTGCTGCGGTCGCTGGCCACTCGCGTCCATGCTCCCGATCGCTGCCATCCCGTGGCCGGGCAGGTTCAGTCAAGGCCGTCTTCGCGTGTCCGTGCACCAAGGCAAATTGACGGATGCGGTTGTCCTGC
>JBKQQQ010000485.1:0-11241 GCA_052144275.1 Streptosporangiaceae bacterium | reverse complement strand
GTTGGCCGAGAACAGCGGGTCGCCGTACCGGGCGGCCAGGTCGACCGACGCCTTGCTGGTGGCGCTGCCGTGCCAGACCCGGATCGGGCGCTGCAGCGGCCGCGGCCACACCTCGGCCTCGGTCAGCGGCGGCCGGAACTTCGTCTCGTAGCTGATCTTGTTGTCGCGCCACAGCCGCCGGAACACCTCGTAGGACTCGGCGTTGCGGTCCCATTGGTCCTCGGGCGTGACGTGGAACAGCTCGCGCTGGGCGGCGCCGTTGCCCTTGCCGATGATCAGCTCGAGCCGGCCGCCGGAGAGGTGGTCGAGGGTGGCGTAGTCCTCGAACGCGCGGACCGGGTCGAGCAGCGACAGCGTGGTGACCGCGGTGAACAGCCGGATGTGCGTGGTCCGGGCGGCGACGTGGCTCAGTACCACGGTCGGGGAGGAGGAAACAAACGGCCGTTCGTGCCGCTCCCCGACCCCGAACCCGTCGAAGCCGAGTTCCTCGGCCAGACGCGCGTTGCCGATCACCTCCCGGAACCGCTCCTGGGTGGATTTCTGCTCGCCCGTGTGCGGGTCCGGGGCGTGCACGATCAGCGTGATGGTGATGAACCTCATGAGGCGGCCCGGGTGGTCGTCGCCTCACCGGGGCGGCGCAGCGGGGCCAAGGGGTCCAGGCTGAGGTGGTCGCGCAGCGTGGTGCCGGTGTAGTCGGCGCGGAACACGCCACGCTCCTGCAGCAGCGGGACGACCTGGTCGACGAACGGTGTCAGTCCGCCGGGGGTGATGTGCGGGACCAGGATGTAGCCATCGGCGGCGTCGGCCTGGACGAGCTCGTTGATCGTCGTCGCGATCGTCTCCGCCGAGCCGATGAACGACTGCCGGCCGGTCACCTCGATGACCACCTCCCGGGCCGACAGGTTCCCGGCTTCGGCCCGGGCCCGCCACTCGCCGGCCAGCGCGACCGGGTCCTTAGCGAACTGCCGGACACTGGCCCGGCCCTTGGAGATCAGGGTGTCGCTGACCACCGGGTCGAAGGCGGGCAGGGGCCCGTCGACGTCGAAGCCGGGCAACTCGGTGTTCCACAGCTGCTCGATGAACTTCAGCGCGGTCTGCGGCGAGACCTGGAGCCGCCGTACGTCGCGGGCGATCTCGGCCGCCTCGGCGTCGGTGTCGCCGAGCACGAACGTGGCTGCGGGCAGGATCAGCAGCTCGCCGCGGCTACGGCCGAACTTGGGTAGCCGGCCTTTCACGTCGGCGTAGAAGGCCTGCCCGGCCTTCAGGGTGGAGTGGCGGAAAAAGATCGCATCCGCCGACGCGGCGGCGAAGTCGCGGCCCTCGTCGGAGTCGCCCGCCTGGAAGATCACCGGGCGTCCCTGCGGGGAGCGTGGCACGTTGAACTGTCCGGCGATGTCGAAGAACGCGTCCCGGTGGCGGAAGGTCCCCGGTGCCGCGGTGGCCAGGAACTGGCCGGTGTCCTTGTCGGCCAGGATCTCGTCGCCGTGCCAGGAGTCCCACAGCTCGTTCGCCGTGGCCAGGAAGGTCCTGGCCCGCTCGTAGCGGTCGCCTTGGGCCAGGTAGCCTCCGCGACGGAAGTTCTCCCCCGTGAAGGCGTCCCAGGAGGTGACCACGTTCCACGCCGCTCGCCCGCCGGAGAGGTGGTCGAGGCTGGCGAACTGGCGGGCTACCTCGTAAGGCTCGTTGAACGTGGAGTTGATCGTGCCGGTCAGCCCGATGTGCTCGGTCACCGCGGCCAGGGCGGCCAGGATCGTGAAAGTGTCGGGTCGGCCGACCACGTCGAGGTCGTAGATCACCCCGTTCTGCTCGCGCAGCCGCAGTCCTTCGGCGAGGAACAGGAAGTCGAACTTGCCTCGCTCGGCGGTCTGGGCGAACTGGCGGAACGAGTCGAACTCGATATGGCTGCCGGCGGCGGGGTCGCTCCACACGGTCGTGTTGTTCACGCCGGGAAAGTGCGCGGCCAGGTGAATCTGCTTGGTCATGGTTTGTGTCCTCGAAGAGTCGCGGGTCACGTCGGCGGCGGGGTCATTCAGGCGGCGGCGTAGCGGTTGGCGGGGCGGGCCAGGCCGAGCAGCCCCCGGAGCGTGTCCGCCTCGTAGCGGGAGCGGAACAGACCGCGGCGCTGCAACTCGGGGACCAGACGTTCGGTGAGGTGCGTCAGGTCGTGCGGCAATGCGGCCGGGCGCAGCCGGAAGCCGGACAGCCCGGCGGCCTGCCAGTCCTGCAGCAGGTCGGCCAGGCCGGCGGCCGTGCCGGCGTAGACGCGGGCGTCGCTGCGGTACTCGGCCCCGGCCCGCTCGTCGAGACGCTGCTTGCGCGCGACGGCGGCGGTCTGGGTCTCGTCGAGGAACACCACCAGGTCACCGAAGACGTGCAGGGTCTGCGCGGCCCGGCCGGCGCGGGCCTGCTCGGAACGGATCTGCGTCACGATCTCGGCGGCGTGGGCCGCGTCGCGCGGGGTGACGAACCCGACGTCGGCCGAGCGCGCGATCAGCTGGTACGGCACGCTGGCGTGGCCGAGGGCGGCGATGATCGGCTGGCCCTGCGGCGGCCGCGGGGTGATCGACGGCCCCTTCACGGAGAACCAGCGGCCTTCGAAGTCGATGTAGTGCAGCTTGCCCCGGTCGATGAAGCGGCCGGTGGCCACGTCGCGGATTTCCGCGTCGTCCTCCCAGCTGTCCCAGAGCCGGCGCAGCACCTCCACGTAGTCGGCCGCCTCGTCGAAGTGGTCGGCGATCAGCCGCTGCACGTCCGGATCCGCCAGGCGGTCCAGCTCCAACGGCGGGATCTCCCGGCGGCCGAAATGGGCAGCGGTATCGGCGCGGGCGCCGACCTGGACCCGGATCCCGGCCCGGCCGGTGCTCACGTAGTCCAGGGTGGCGATGGCCTTGGACAGATGAAACGGCTCGGTATGGGCGGTGATCGCGGTCGGCACGAACCCGATGTGCCGCGTGGCGGGCGCGACCCGGGCCGCGATTAGCACCGCGTCCAGGCGGCCTCGGACCCGGTCGGTGCGCGAGTCGGCCCGGAAGTGGTCGTCGGACTGCAGGCCCAGCCCGTCCTCGATGGTGAGGAAGTCCAGCAGGCCGCGCTCGGCCTGCTGCGCCAGCTCGGTCCAGTAGCCGGCGGTGAGCAATTGCAGCGGTTGGGCGTCTGCCTCCCGCCACGCGGCGGGATGCCAGCCAGTGCCGTCGAGGGCAACCGCCAGGTGCAAGGGGGCCGGCCGGCCCGCCTGGGCACTCGTCACGGATCAGCACGTCCTTTCCGATCAGGGGCAACTGGTATAACGGAATGGCTTTGACCAGTATTTCGCTGGACATAGTGGACTACGGCCAGAGGGCGGGCCTGTGACGCGAGCGGAGCGACAAGAACCGCCGCGGCCCGGCCCGCCTCGCTGGAGTACCTCACCCGGCTGGCCCAGGCTGCGGACTCGCTGGGCTACGAGGCCGTCCTCACGCGCCGGCCGGAGCGCACTGCGCCGACGCACCGCGCGGTTCATGGGCGCGGGCGGATCAGCGGCGCTCGTCCGGGATCTTCTCTCCGGCCTCGATCGCCACCGGCAGCCGGTTCTCCGGCGGCGGCAGCGGGCAGGTCGCCAGGTCCGTGTAGGCGCAGGGCAGGTTGGTTGCGCGGTTGAAGTCCAGCACCACGCGCCCGTCCGGCCCCGGCGGCGCCAGTTGCAGGACACGGTTGGCCGCGTACGTCGTGACCCCGGAGGTGGCGTCGGTGAACAGCACGATCAAGCTGCCCGGATCGTGACTGGGGAAGGCCGTGAGGCTCAGCGGCTGCCCGTTCAGCTCGAACTCGATCCGCCCGGGAGCGTCGTAGACGTGCTGCAGCCCGTCCACGGCCGCGCCCACCGTGGTCGGCCGCGGCTCGGCGAACGGCACGTAACGGCCGGTGACGGCCCACCGCGGATGCGGCGGGTAGGCCGGCGTGCCGGCGAACTGAACACGGAGCGGGGTGTCCGGGTGGCGCGGGCGGACGATGTCGTGCCCGCCCCGCTTGGCCACCTCGATCACCGCGTCACCCCAGCCCGCGTTAACCCCGCCCCGCTCGGGAATCACCCCGAACGAGCACCGGCCGCGCACCGCGGCACCGCCGATCACCAGTTCCTCGCCGTCAGCCAGCTCGACGGTCACGCCGTCCGGGCTGGTGTGCCAGGCGCCCGGGGCGTCGCCGAACCGCTGCGGCGTCTCGGTGAGCCAGTGCAGGCTGGTGATGGCCAGGAAGCCGTGCGGCTCGGCCAGCCGGGCCTCCTGCCCGGCATGCCAGGCATGCCAGGCCGCCGTGAACTCGCCGAGGTCGGCTACCTCCGGGTGCGTGGCCTGGTCCTGGACAGTCATTGGCGGTCTCCTTCCCGCGGGGATACCAGCCCGGACTGTTCCAGTCTATGCCGATAGAGAAAATCGACAATGCGGCCGCCAGTCAAGACCATTCTCCGCGTACCTCGCCGCGCGTCGTGGCTTGATCCTACCCTTTGGCAACTAATCAGATTGAAAATAGACAATCAGTGCTCCGTAGTACCGGTCGGCCATACTGGGCTCCGTGGAACTCCGCGACGCCATTGACTTCGCCCGCACCAGCCGCTGGTCCGTCCTGACCTACCGCGCCGCCATGGTGACCGAACGGCGGGCCGTCGTCCGCCTCACTCCTGACCGGGCCTACGGCATGCTCAGCCTGCCCCGCCGCGGCGAGGCGGAGGAGGTGCCCTAGTGACCGGCCGGGTCGACTACGACGAGTTCGGGCTGTTCCACGAGAACGCCGCAGAGTACGGCCTGCCCTTTGACCGCCCGCCGACAGTGCGGCGGGCCTTCGCCGACGTGGCCCGCGGCCGGCGGCTGAGCGCGCTGGTGTGGCAAGACCGGGATCCGGAACTGGTCCTGCTGCACGGCGGATCCCAGAACGCCCATACCTGGGACACGGTCGCGATGGCCCTAGACCGTCCCCTGGCGGCCATCGACCTCCCCGGACACGGCCACTCGGATGGCCCCGGAGACCGCCCGGAAGGCCAGCTGGACGTTCACGGCAACGCGGTCGACGTCGCGGCCGCCATCCGCCAGCTCGCCCCGGCCGCCAAGGCGGTGATCGGCATGTCTCTCGGCGGGCTCACAGCCATCGCGCTCAGCGCCGAAGCGCCGGAACTGGTCCGCAAGATCGTTCTGGTCGATGTGCTGCCGGGGATAAAGGCGCAGCGGGCTCAGCACATCAGCGACTTCGTCAACGGGCCGGCCAGCTTTGCCAGCCTGGACGAGCTGCTGGAGCGGACGGCCCGGTTCAACCCGGCCCGGTCCCGGTCGTCTCTCCGGCGGGGCATCTTGCACAACGCCGAACAGCAGCCTGACGGCACCTGGGTGTGGCGGTGGGCCCGTCACCGCCATCCCGCGGCCCCGGCCAGCCCCGCGCCAGCAGCCCCCGGGCCGGCCAGCCCGGCAGCCGGTACCCGCTACGGGCCGCTCTGGGAAACGCTGTCGTCGATCACCGTGCCGCTGCTGCTCGCCCGGGGCATGCGGCCGGACTCGGTGCTGGACGACGACGACGAGCGGGAACTGCTGCGCCGCCTGCCTTCCGCCCAGGTCATTCACGTCGAGGAAGCCGGCCACAGCCTGCAGGGCGACACGCCCCTTGAGCTTGCCGCGATCATCGAGCACTTCGTCTTCAGCTCCTGACGCCCCGCACCTGACCAGGCTCTCACGGAGAAGGCCACCATGCAGGCACAGGCGCGCTGTTCGCCAGCCTTGTCCTCGGCCTAGCCCAGGCCCTGACCGACTCCTACGCCAGCGTCCTGTCGCCGTACATCGTCTACGTAATCAGGTGGTGGCGTAGCTCGGCGACCAGGGCTGGGGTTCTGCCCGTTCGCTGAGCGAGCAGAATGTGCCGCGCCAGGATGCCACCGCCCTGCACGCGCAGGGACAATCGAGCCACGCCGTGGGTGTCGGCCGGCCAGGCCAGACGCGGCACCACGGCGATGGCGAAGCCGTGCCTGACCAGGCTTGCGGTGGCCGCGTAGCCGGCCGTCTCGAAGGCCACGTGGGGCGCGGATCCGCCACCCGCGCACGCGCTGGCCAGCGCCACCCGGTTCGGGTCATCGGGTGTCCCGGAGATGAAGATCTCGTTACGCAGCTGCGTGATTTCGACCCGGGAACGATCTGTCTTCTGCGGAGTCTGCCAGCGGCGGATGCAGGGGCACTGGATCAACAGTGCTCCGTACTACCGGTACCGGTTCCCGGCCGAGAAGGCTGGGTTCCTGGCTGCTCATCTCGTAGCTGAGCTGCGGGAACGTCCGGCTCCGGATGGCCTGGAATGGCGACGCTCCGGGCTGCCCCCGAGTGCCGGAACTGGCTTGTGTGCGTTTGCGGCCATCTAAACGCCGGGCGCAACGGTGCACACTGATCCGGCAGGGAGCGTGCATGCTGCAGCATGCGCTGTGAAGACACCCTGATTAAAGGATGACGGCCCGTTACGACTGTCATAAGTTCGAGCGCAGAATGCGCCTGACGAGCCTTGCGCGAACGGTCCGGTAACGCCGGCAGCGCAGGGATCGTACCACGCACTGTCAGCGAGCTAATCGGAACACGATCAGGCCGCTCGTAGAGCCGGCTGGCATGGTCTTGTGGCGCTTGAGCACAGTGGTGTGGCTGTAGGCTTGTGCGACTTAGAATTTCTACGCTGGTGCGCCAGAAATCAGTGAGAGGAATCGAGCATCCGTGGCCCAGAAGATACAGACCCTGTTCATCGATGACCTTGACGGCAGTGACGCTGAAGGGACCGTCCGCTTCGGGCTGGACGGCGCCGAGTACGAAATCGACCTCAATGCCGGGCACGCCCAGGCGCTGCGAGACGCGCTGGCTCGCTATGTCAGTGCTGCCCGGCGGGTCGGTGGTGGTGCCCGGCGGCCAGCCCGGAGCGGACGCAGGGGATCGGTGAACGGGCTGAACACCACCGAGGTCCGCGAATGGGCCAAGGCGCAGGGCATTGAGGTGAAGGACCGCGGACGGGTCCCCGCCGAACTGGTCGTCAAGTTCAAAGCCGCCACCGGGAAGTAAAGGCCGGAACGAATAGCCGCGACGGCCGGCGGATCGGGGCATGGCTAGCGAAGCTTGAAAGGGCCGGAAGTAGTTGCCCGCATCCGCCTCTGACGATTCAGGACAGTGCTGAACCTGCGATGGTCCGGCCGGGCAGGCCTGGCAAACGCCTGAAGCGGGCGCAAATAAGACGATCCGGTCAGATGAGCAGCGATGGCGGAAGCGAACGTAGTTACCTGACGGTGATCGCGGACATTCCGGCGGCGAGCACGGAAGCCGCCGGTCAGGCTGGAGGACCTTGTGACACGACCGGGAGCACAGCGGCCTGGCCCGCGGGAGGCACTCAAGCTGCTGATGGAGGGAAACCAGCGCTGGGTGAACGGGCAGCTGGAGCATCCGCACCAGTCCGTCGAACGCCGGCACGAGGTCGCCGCCCACCAGGATCCTCTGGCCCTCGTCTTTTCCTGCATCGATTCGCGCGTTCCGCCCGAGATCGTCTTCGACTGCGGTATCGGGGATCTGTTCGTGTTCAGGACCGGCGCGGAGGCCATGGACAACCAGGTGGTGCTGGGCAGCGTCGAGTTCGGGCCGAACGGCTATGAGTCCTCCAGGCTGATCATCGTGCTCGGCCATGAGCGGTGCGGCGCGGTCATCGCCGCGATCGCCGCGATCCAGAGCGGGGAGCCGGCGCCTGGCCACATCCAGGCGGTGGTCGACGCACTGCGCCCGGCCTACGAAGTCGCGGCCAGCCTGCCCGGTGACCTGGTCGAGAACATGGTCAGGGCGCAAGTGCGGCTGGACGTGGCCGAGCTGAAGGCCGATCCCCTGATCGCCGGGCTGATCGCCGATCATGGCCTGCTGGTCATCGGCGGCCGGTATGACCTGACCTCCGGCGCGGTCGAGATCATCGCGTAACCACGTCGGCCCGCTTCCCGGGCTTCCCGCGCGACAGAAGCGGCTAACCGACGCCCTATTCTGCCGCATAGGGCACGCGCCAGGTGTGGGCCGTTCGCCGTCGCCGACCGCTTCCGACACGGCTTGCCGGGTGTGATCGCCAGTGGTCGGTATTGATAAGTGTGGTACTGATACGTTCATCTTTAGGAATTAGCGCGGCCGGAACCAAGCCCGCATAAGGCCCAGAAGCGCAGGCAGACTTTCGTGATTGAGGTGCGTGGTTAGCGCTCCTCGTGAGGATCGAGGCTGCGCGCAACGATTTTGGTTCTGGGGTGGTCCGTCCCATGATCTCGCGCCAGCAGACGACGGCCGCGTCCGGAAGCGGGGGAAACCTTACGCCCAGGCCGGCCGATCGCGGGCGTCCGCAATCCCGGCATGCGCTGCCAGGGCCGCGCACCGCCGCCGCGTCTGCGGCAGCGCCGGGTGCGTATCGCGGCGCGGTACGAAATCAGTTCCCACGGCCGGCACGCGCCAGTTAGGACATCTCTGCCCGCGCTCCTGCACAGGGTTCGTCTCCCTGGCGGTGACACCGGTCGCGGTCACGGCGGAGAGGGTGACCGGCGGGAACCTCGGCCAGGACGATCCGGATGCCGCCGGGGTCCCGGGGTCCGCATCCGGTCAGCCCCGGGGTTCTGCCGCGGGCGCCCGGATGACCGGGACTCCGGCCGCGGCCAGCCGGATGTGCCCGGCGCGGACATCCCGTACCTGGACCCAGATCATCACCGGGCGCCCGGCAGGGCCGGCCGCGTGCCCGCAGACCCCGGGCAATCCCGGGCCGGGGAAGAACACCACGCCGGGATCATCCGGGGGGGCGGGCTCCCGGTAGATAGCCAGGCCCAGGACGTCGCGGCAGAAACGGCGACTGCCGTCCAGGTCGCCAGGGCGCAGGAGGATCCGGCTGCTCGGAACATCCACGCCACTATTCCAGCATCACGTTGAGTGACGCGGGAGGTCAGGGAGAACGCCCACACTCCCGCCGATATGCACGCCGAGCCGGCAACGCCGGTTGGCTTTCAGACCGTACCCGAATGAGCATTATGCGGGTTCGCAAACGTGGCGAAAATCACCCGTAGCCCCCCGACGTGGCTTGCCGGGGATCGACGGGAGGCTGGATGCGGCTTACTTGAGGAGCCGCCTTCGGGCCAGGGCTGCTTTCCTTTGCGGACGGCGGCGCCATGTGTCACCGTGCCGCGCTGCCGCTTATTTTCATAATAATATTCGATTAAAGCTACTCCAGTAGCTCGCAGTCAAATACCAATCCAATTTTATCGGTATGTATGGTATTCCCTGAATTCCGGCCTGATTGTCCCGGCATGCAGGCGAAAAGAAGGCCAGGGACGCTTGCACGCAATTCGGAGGCTCTGGGAACGTGGTTACAAATCCATGACATTGTCGGCACCAGCAGGTTAACGAGCTGCGTAAAAGGCTGATCCCGGAGATTAGAACTCGGCAAAACGCTATCCTGATAGAGCGTGCCATTGCACGTACCGGAATAATCAAGGGAATTAAGATCATGAGTATGCAGGTCAGCCCAGAGGCTGCGGTCTGGCAGATCGGGATGCCAGGCGCTGACCGCAGCTATGCGGCAGCGCATGACTGGATCCAGCAGACCGTCGCGCCCGGGAAGCGGCTCTCACCGCCAGATGAGGAGAAGCTGGCTGATGGCGAGGACCCAGTCGGCGCGGTCGTGCTGACGGTCCTCGGCGAGCACCGGGCATGACCGCGATCGCCGCGCATCAGACCAGGGAGACCCCGGAGCGTCCGGCCTGTGGCCAGGTGCTGCCCGGGGAGTTCTTCCTGCGGGACGGCACGCCTGCGATGATCTGGCCGCTGCTGCCCACCGATGCCGAAACCCTGCGCGAGGGGTTCCGCAGGCTGTCGCCGGATTCGCGCCAGCGCCGGTTCCTGGCGGCACTCAATGAGCTCGATGCCCCGATGATCCGACTGCTTGTCGACAGCGTTGACGGAGTACACCACATTGCGCTGTTGCTCATCGCGCTGCCGCCAGAGGGCGAGGAGGGGCCCGTCGGCGTCGCCCATCTGGTGCAGAGCCCTGCGGATCCGGCCGCTGCCGACATCGCCGTCACCGTCATCGACGACTGGCAAGGACGCGGCGCCGGCACCGCACTCGTCTCGGCGCTGATGCAGCGGCGGCCGGCGGAGGTCACTCGGCTGCGCACATTCGTCGCAGCCGACAATCGCGCGTCGCTGGCGCTGCTCGCCGGAGCCGGGCGCGTGTCGTCGGGCCTGCCTGAGCAGGGCGTGCTCGACGTCACGGTTGAGCTCCCCGCGGCGACCCAAGCGCGTAGCGCGGTGGAGAACGCCGCTGACCTATGGATGCGGGGCGCCCAGAAGTTCCTCGACCAGGCTTACTTGTTTCCCCAGCTGCCACAGGCCGGCCTGATCCCGGCGGTTCAACGTTACCTCGAGTTCACGCGCCGCTTGGTGGAGCTGAACCGCGACCTCACCGTCAACTGGGTAGAGGCGGCGAGCGCGCTGTCTGGCGCGGTCTGGGAGCAGGTCCCGGTCGAGTCGGCCGGTGACGTCGCGCGTGAGCGGCCGCTATGGCCCAGCGGTAGGAGCCCGGCTCGACCCGGCGCAGCCGAAGCACTGAGTACCCGGAGGAGCTGCGCGAGCGCGCGGTGAAGATGGTGTTCGGCCCTGGCCCGCGTCCGGACCCTGAGCGGGATACGGGCGCGTCATGGGTGGTTGCGAAGGCGGCCCGGCGGGCGGACAGCGCCCGGTCCAGCAGCACCGGGCCGGTCTGGGCGTCAGTCCAGGTCGGCGGGGTGGCGGTGGTGAAGCCCGCGCATGAACGTTCGGTGCCCTCGCTATTGCGCCGCTTGTGCCTGTCCTGCGTCCCGGTCCATTACCTTTTTGATGCGCCGGCCGGGCTCTGGCGCCGAGGTCGCCGGCGATCGCGGGATCCACGACGGCGCGCTGGGCGGCCGGGTCAACGCTGTAGGGACTGCTCATAGCGCGAGGGCTAAGGTTGCCATCAGTGATCGTTAGCGGAGCCCAGGGGCGAGGACCGGGCATCCTGGCTTCGCGCCCGCGGCGTGATGAGGAGAGCCATGAACAACATGCAGAACCTGGGCCTGCTCACCCTTCGGGCCGGCGTCGGCGGGGTGCTCCTCGCGCACGGCGTGCAGAAGCTGTTCGGATGGCTGGGGGGCGCCGGGCTCACGGGCACCGCGGATGCGTTCGAGCAGATGGGATTCCAGCCCGGCCTGCCGAGCGCCGTCGCAGCGGGGGTGGGTGA
>JBKQQQ010000484.1:0-4130 GCA_052144275.1 Streptosporangiaceae bacterium | reverse complement strand
CCAGCGCGCCGCGGTCGACCTCGGGCAGCCCGAACGTCGCGTCGTCGGCCGCGACCACGATGTCCGCGTTGCCGGCCAGGCCGACGCCGCCGCCGAGGCAGAAGCCGTGCACCGCGGCGATCACCGGGACCGGGCAGTCGTAGACGGCGGCGAACGCGGCGAAGCAGCCCTGGTTGGCGCCGATCAGCGCCTCGTGCCCCGCGGTCCGCTGCATCTCCTTGATGTCCACGCCGGCGCAGAAGCCGCGGCCCTCCGCCGCGAGGATCACGGCCCTGGTGGCGGGTTCGGCTCCCGCCGCGGCGACCGCCGCCGCGAGATCCCGCCAGCCCTGCACCGGCAGCGCGTTGACCGGCGGAAAGTCGATGACCACCTCGGCGATCCCGTCAGCGGTGCGCACCCTGACGTTCACCGGGTGCCCGCCCGCGCCGTCCGCTCGTCCACCCGCGCCGTCCGCTCGCCCACGCGCACCGCCCTCCGCCGCGGCTCACCCGCACCGCCGCGGCTCACCCCGATTTGTCTGCAGTTTTGGGCGTTACAGCCCCCATAACTGCAGACAAAGCCGCCCTCGGGCTCGCATATGCTTGACCTAGCGTTTGCTTGGTGGCGAGCCTAACATGGCTCCATGCGGCCCGTCGATGAGTCATTCCCCGGCTTTTCCGGCGGCCGGGTGATCGTGACGGGCGGCACCAGGGGCATCGGGGCGGGCATCGCGCGAGGCTTCCTGCGGGCCGGCGCGCAGGTGCTCGTCTGCGGCCGGAACGAGCCCGCGGATGGCGCCTGCCTGCCGGCCGCGGCCGGCCGGACCGCCGCGTTCACCCGCGCAGACGTCAGGGACCCGGATCAGGTTCGGCAGCTGATCGCGGCCGGGATGGACCTGTTCGGCGGCGTGGACGTCGTGATCAGCAACGCAGGCGGCTCCCCGCCGGCGGCGGCCGCCACCGCCTCACCGCGGCTCCACGCCCGGGTCATCGAACTGAACCTGGTCGCGTCGCTGCACGTCGCGCAGGCCGCCAACGCCGTCATGCAGGACCAGCCGGCGGGCGGGTCGATCATCATGATCGGCAGCGTGAGCGGCACCCGGCCCTCACCCGGCACCGCGGCGTACGGGGCCGCCAAGGCAGGCCTGCACCACCTGGTCACCAGCCTGGCCATCGAATGGGGTCCCCGGGTCCGGGTGAACACCGTCGTGCCGGGCTTCGTGGTGACCGAATCCTCCGCCGACCACTACGGCGACGCGGACAGCGTGGCGGCCGTCGCCGCCACCGTGCCGCTGCGCCGGATGGCGACCCCGGACGACGTGGCCGACGCGTGCCTCTTCCTGGCGTCCTCCCGGGCGGCCTACGTCAGCGGCACGTGCCTGACCCTGCACGGCGGCGGCGAAGCCCCCGCGTTCCTGACCGCAACCCCCGTCCCGCCAGGCAGCCCGCCCCCCTCCTAGCGGAAGTTTCCTCGCCTGGCGGGCGTCCCGCGCTCGGTGTACGCTCCGAATAACTAGAACGTGTTCTACTCAAGGACGGGCAAGGGAGCCGGGGCATGGTCGCATCCATCAAGCCGCATCGCGACGAACTCGGTCTGGGCGACGGCCTCATGCTGATCGACGGGCGCTGGGTTCCGGCCGCCGACCACGGCACCTGGAGCCACATCCATCCCGCGACCGGCGAGCAGGTCGCCTCGTTTCCCGTCGCCGGGCCCGCCGAGGTCGACCTGGCCGTGCGCGCGGCGCGCCGGGCGTTCGACGAAGGCCCGTGGCCGCGCGCCCGGGCGAACGAGCGGATAAGGGTGCTGCGCAAGATCTCGGACCTGGTCCGCGAGCACGCCGACGAGCTCCTGAGGCTGCAGGCCCTGGACAACAGCGTCCCGCTGAGCTTCGGCGAGATCTACGCCATGTCGGCGGACTTCGTGGCCGACGTGTTCGATCACCACGCCGGCTGGGTCGACAAGCTGGCCGGGGAGACGCTGCCGCCGTACCAGGGCGGCGATCACATGGTCCTCACGCTGCGTGAGCCGGTCGGCGTGGTGGGCGCAGTGATCCCGTGGAACGCGCCGCTGGCACTGTTCGCCCAGAAGGTGGCGCCGGCCCTGGCGGCCGGCTGCACGATCGTGCTCAAGCCGTCGGAGTACGGCACGTTCGCGGTGCTCCGGCTGGCCCGGCTGATCGCCGAGGAGTCCGGCCTGCCGCCCGGCGTGCTCAACGTGATCACCGGCCCCGGCGACCCGGCCGGGCAGGAACTGATCAGCCACCCGATGGTGGACAAGCTGTCGTTCACCGGCAGCCGGGCGGTCGGGCAGAAGGTCATGATGGCCGCGGCCGCCGGGTGCAAGCGGGTCAGCCTCGAACTCGGCGGCAAGAGCCCCTCGGTCGTGTTCGCGGACGCGGACGTGGGCACCGCCGCCGCGGTGACGATGGGCACGGTCACCCTGGGCCTGTCCGGGCAGGTGTGCGCGGCGCAGACCAGGGCGCTGGTGCACACCGACGCGCTCGAGGAGTTCCTCGCGACGGCCGAGATGATCGGCACGATGGTCAGCTACGGGAACCCGTTCGACCCGGAGGTCACGTCGGCGCCGCTCATCAACGCCCGCCAGCTGGACCGGGTCCTCGGCCTGATCGCGCGCGGCCAGGAAGAGGGCGCCCGGCTGGTGTGCGGCGGCAGCCGCGCCGGCGGCGACCTGGCCGCGGGCAACTTCGTCGCGCCGACGCTGTTCGCCGACGTGTCCAACGACATGAGCATCGCCCGGGAGGAGATCTTCGGCCCGGTGCTGTCCGTGATCCCGTTCGACGACGAGGCCGAGGCGATCGCGCTCGCCAACGACACCGAGTACGGCCTGGCCGCGACCGTGTGGACGTCGGACGTGCGCCGCGCGCTGCGGATGACCAAGGCCATCAGGGCCGGCACGGTCGGCGTCAACGGCTACCAGCTGGAGCCGAACTCCCCGTTCGGCGGCTACCGGCAGTCTGGCATGGGCCGCGAAGGCGGCCGCGCCGCCGTCGAGTCCTACACCGAGCTCAAGACCGTCCTGCTCCCGTTCACCGACGAGATGATGTAACTGCGGCTCAGGACCCGCCGGCCGCCCGCCGGCTCAGGACCCGGCGGGCGGGAATCCGATGGTCTCGGTGGCCAGCGTGAGGGTGTCCTCGCACAGGAAACCCACCGCGGGCGCCCGGTCGCCGAACGCCGGGCTCAGCGCCGCGTACACCGACTCCAGCGTCCACATCCCATCGGGCGAGTCGGCGTGGAACGCCGCCCGGATCGTGGGCGGCTCCATCACCGCGGCGACGCCGCCGTGCACCACGAACACCTCGCCGTTGATCCTCTCGGCCGCCGGGCTGGCCAGGTACACCACGAGCGGCGCGACGTGCTCGGGCGCGAGCGGATCGACGCCATCCGGTGCCGGGCCCATCAGCTCGGCCGTCATGGCGGTGCGGGCGCGGGGGCAGATGGCGTTGGCGCGGACGCCGTAGCGCGCGCAGCTGCGCGCGGTCGTGACGGTGAGGGCGGCGATGCCGGCCTTGGCCGCGGCGTAGTTGGGCTGGCCGAGCGAGCCGAGCAGGAACGCCTCTGAGGAGGTGTTCACGATCCTGGCGTAGACCGGCCGGCCGGCCGCCTTCCGCGCCTCCCGCCAGTACGCGGTGGCCAGCCGCGTGGTCACGAAGTGCCCGCGCAGGTGGACCCGGATGTACCAGGCCGAGGACGCCGCGGAGCTGGTAGAGATTGATTACGAGCCACTCGCAGTCGTAGTGGACGCCGAGGCGGCTTTCAAGCCTGGGTCTCCGAAGGTGCACGAGGAGTTCCCCGACAACATCGCCTACCACTATCTCCACAGGTTCGGGGACGTCAAGGCGGCCTTCCGGAACGCCGACCGCGTGGTCAAGGTCAAATTCGTAAACCAGCGGGTGCACCCCGTCTCGATGGAGCCGCGGGGCCTCGCGGCGAACTACGACAGCGGAAACGACATGCTCACTGTCTGGCTCTCGACCCAGGACCCCCACACCATGAGGGACTCCCTGGCCGAGCTCCTGAGGGTGCCCTATTCCAGCGTCAGGGTCATCGCGCCCGACGTCGGGGGAGGTTTCGGCGGGAAGGCCGCTCCCTACCCGGAAGACATCGTCGTCTGTTTCGGGGCGAGGCACT
>JBKQQQ010000483.1:0-5115 GCA_052144275.1 Streptosporangiaceae bacterium | reverse complement strand
GTCCGCGTCCTGCGGATCCCGCCCGCCGACACGGGGCTGCTCATCGCCGTGGCCAGCCTCGGCGGGGTAGTCGGCGGAGTGCTGTCCGGCCGGCTGAGCCGCCGCATCGGCTCGGCGCGCATCATCTGGTACTCGATGCTCGTGCTCAGCTTTCCCGCACTGCTCATCCCGCTCGCCGCGCCCGGCTGGCGGGTCGCCGCCTTCGTCGTCGGCACCGCCTTCTGGTCCTTCGGCGCCGTGGTCTACAACGTGGCACAGG
Organism: Streptosporangiaceae bacterium; assembly: GCA_052144275.1. Taxonomy (GTDB): domain Bacteria; phylum Actinomycetota; class Actinomycetes; order Streptosporangiales; family Streptosporangiaceae; genus Palsa-504. Next base: position 4,856 of record JBKQQQ010000483.1, on the reverse strand, counting down.
TCAGCTACCGGCAGGCGATCTGCCCGCCCCGGCTGCTCGGCCGGATGAACGCCGCGGTCCGCTGGGTGGTCTGGGGCACGATCCCGCTCGGCGCCCTGCTCGGCGGCGCGTTCGGCACCATCCTGGGGGTGCGCGCCACGCTGTGGATCGCCTTCGCCGGCAGCTGGGCGGCCGGCTGGTGGGTGTTCTTCTCCCCGCTCCGCGGGATGCGTGCCCTAGAAGACCAGCGGGCACCAGGGAGCGGGGTCCCAGGACATGGCAGCCGAGAGCTGCCGGACGGCGCCGGGCCGCAGCTCGGCGACTAGGCCGGCTCCGGCCAGCGTGCCCAGCCTGGTCCCGCCCAGGTAGGCCGCGCCGAGTTCGGTCACGTCGAGCGCCAGGTCGGCCGCTGAGGTAGCCGGAACGCACGACGCCGCCAGGCCGGAGCCGCCCCCGGGACCGTCACCGGTGGTCGTCAGCCGCCACCGGCCGGCGTTGGACGGCAGGATCTCGTCCCGCACTTCGATGACCACGTCAACCGGGCAGGAATACCGGCGTCCGGCTAGCGCGGCAGGCACGTCGATGATCCGGACCCACAGGCCGTCGTTCAGCTGCGGCCGGGCCCGCCTCGGGTCGGCCAGCTGGTACAGCAGCGGATCGTCGACCGGCCGCCGCTGAACGCGGAACTCGCTGGTCAGGTCCCGGCTGAGCAGGTCGGCCCAGAGAGCCGCGCTGGCGGCGGGATCGACCGCCATCAGCTCGCGCACGGTCAGCACGTTCTCGGGCAGGAAATCCGTCCACTGGTCCACGCCCGAGTACAGCGCGTAGCCACGCGGCCCGCTGCCGTCCTCGGCCAGCAGGCAGCGCAGCGGGCTTTCGCCCTTCCGCTGCTCCTCCGGGTCGTGAATCGCGCGCCGCCACCACGCGTCGTTGCGCGCGAAGAGCCCGGGGCGTGACGGCAGCGCCGCGTCGTAGACCTTGGCCAGCTCGGGCAGGGCGGCCGCCGGGTCGGCGATCCGCAGCCGCAGGCCGTCGGCCCGGACGGTCGTCGCCAGCGCACCCTCGCCGCGTCCGAACGTGAAGGTGAGGATCCCGCTGGCGTTGCCGTAGCCGTACCTGGAGTAGATCACCGACTCCGACGCCCAGAGCACCGCGAGCGGCTCGCCCCGATCGCGGATGTCGGCCAGCTGGCGACGCATCAGGCTGCGCAGCACGCCTCGCCGCCGGTGCGTGGGCAGCACCGCCACGAAGGTCACCCCGGCCGCGGGCAGCACTTCCTGCCCCGGCACGCTCAGCTGGAAGCTGTAAATCGACGTGACCCCGACCGGCTCTGCCCCGTCCCAGGCCGCCAGGGTGCGGTCGAACTCGAATCGCTCGAGGATCATGCTCCGGTCGCTTTCGGAAAGCGGCGATCCGTGGAAGGCATGCTGGGCGACCGCCTCGAAGCTGTCGAATTCGTCCTCCGTGATAGGCCGGATCGGGTACGGGCCGTCAGCAGACTGTGTCATGGTGCCTTCGTACCTCGGCCTGCCCGGCCGGCGCGACTGGTTTAGCCTGCCCGGCCCTCATCGAATACAGTGCCCGCATCATGGTTACCGCGCCGCAGCCCAACGGACCCCGCCCCGGGCGGCGGCGCGCGCCGCGGTTCCTGAGGACTCTGCGCACCCAGCTGACCAGGCAGTTCATCACCAGGAACCGTCGGCTTGCCTTCGCTCTGTCGGTGCTGACGATCGCGATCGCGGTGGCCTCGGTGCACCTGTCCGAGTGGTGGTTCTCGCCCGGCGTGATGATCTTGCCGATCCTGGCCGGCGGCCTGCTGCTGTGGCCGCGGGCGCTGCGCATCTTCTTCGCCTTCGCCGCGGCGGCCCTCATCTACGACGTGATCGAGGGCAAGGCCGGGGCCGGGATCGTCGCGACCATCGTGCTGACCGCCGCCTTCGCCGACGTACTGGCGCGGACCAGGGAGAAGCTCGGCGTGCAGGGCTTGCGCGGCGACCGGATGCTGCTCGAGCTGCGGGACCGCATCCGGGCCCAGGGCAAGCTACCCGAACTGGGCGAAGGGTGGGGGTCGTCCCTGGTGCTCAAGCCGGCCGGCGGCTCGTCGTTCGGCGGCGACTTCGTGGTGTCGTTCTGCGACGGCAAGATGCTCGAGGTGGCGCTCGTCGACGTCTCCGGCAAGGGCATCGACGCGGGCACCAGGGCGCTGCTGCTTTCCGGCGCCTTCGGCGGCCTGCTCGGTTCGGTGCCCAGGGAGGAGTTCCTCCCGGCCTGCAACGCGTACATGCGCCGCGGCGGGGCCAGCGAGGGCTTCGTGACCGCCGTGCACCTGTCGCTCGACCTGGCCACGGGCGAGTACTTGATCTCCTCGGCCGGGCATCCGCCGGCCGCGCACTACGACGGGGCCGCGGGCCGCTGGCGGGTCACCCGCGCCCACGGGATCGTCCTCGGCGTCGTGGCGGACCTGCACGGAGCCGCCACCGAATCCGAGCGCGGCGTGCTGCAGCGCGGCGACGCGCTCATGCTCTACACCGACGGCCTGGTCGAAGCGCCCGGACGGGACATCGACGTGGGCACCGACCGGCTGCTCGGCGAGGCCGAGCGCCTGCTGGCCAGCGGGTTCAGGACCGGGGCCCCGGCGCTGGTCGCGGCCATGCAGCGGGAGATCGGCGGCTCGGACGACTGCGCCCTAGTGCTGCTCTGGCGCACCTGACTGTGCTGGCCCGGGGACGCCCTCCGCTGGTTGCACCGGCGGTCAATCAATGCTATTACCGGCCACTCTGCCCTTCACCGGGCCCTTCGCCGGGCCTATACCGGGCGCTGCGCCGGCGCCAAAACTGACATCCACGTCAGGTATTTTCACTATCATAACGTTGTTCGCTGACGCAAACTATTTTTCTCCCGTGTAACCTGAGTAAACACCGGCGTAACCTGTGCGAACGGTAGTGAGCGCGTCGCCCGGCGTCGGCTAACCAGCGTACCGGATCCCGGTTAACCGACGCCGCCGTCATGTGACGCACGCGTCATTGTTTGCAATTATTAATGCATTCCCTGGAAAATGAGTGGGTGGCCCGGGGAAGTCGCAGTACGGCAAGCGCCGAACGGACGGGTGTGCGGGAGCATGTCCGCCCGTCGGTGACGCGTGCCGAAGAGGTGGTGGCCAACGCGTCGGGGGAGAACTTTCCCGTCGCGCTCCGGATGCTGCCGGCCCGGCACCGGCGGCATCTGACGAACCTGTACTTCTTCGCCCGGCTGACCGACGACCTCGGCGACGAGGCCCGCCCAGGGGGGTACGGGGGGACGGGAAGCCCCCCCGTGAGCGGGGGGTTCCCGGGGGGTCGTCCCCCCGGACTAGCAGATTTTCGCCTGCGCTTGCTCGACGAGGTCGCGGCCGACGTCGACCGCATCTACCAGGGCCAAACACCGGAATCGCCGGTCATGCGCGCCATGGCGGAGACCGTGCGCGAGTGCGGTGTCCCGGCCAAGCCGCTGCGTGACCTGATCCAGGCCAACCGGCAGGACCAGCAAGTCACGCGCTATCGCACGTTCGCCGACCTGCGGCAGTACTGCGAGCTGTCCGCCAACCCCGTTGGCCAAATCGTGCTCTACATCTTCGGCGTCGCCACGCCGGGACGCATCGCCCTCTCCGATAGCATCTGCACTGCCCTGCAGCTAGCCGAACATTGGCAGGATGTGGCCGAGGACCTGGGCAACGGGCGGATTTACCTGCCGGGCGAGGACCTGGAGCGGTACGGCTGCACGGAGGCGGACCTGGCCGCGCCGACGGCCGGCCCGGCCGTGCGGGAGCTGATGATCTTCGAGACGGACCGCGCCTCGCGCCTGCTCGACGAGGGCGCGCCGCTGGTCGGCACCTTGCGCGGTGCGGCCCGGCTGGCGGTGGCGGGCTACCTGGCGGGCGGCCGGGCGGCGCTGGCCGCGATCCGGGCGCAACAGCATGACGTGCTGCTCGGAACCCCGCGGCCGGGCAAGCGGCGGCTGGCGGGAGAGCTGGTCAAGGCTTACGTGAGAGGGAGGTGAGCAGGCGCTAGTGGACCTCACCGAGGCGTACCGCGAATGCGAGCGGATCACCTGGACGCAGGCGAGGAACTTCGCGTACGGCATCAGGCTGCTGCCGGCCGGCAAGCGGCGCGGACTTGCCGTCATCTACGCGTTCGCCCGGCGAATCGACGACATCGGTGACGGCGCGATGCCGCCCGAGGAGAAGATCACCGCCCTCGAACAGGCGCGCGGCCAGGTGCTCGACCTCAGCCAGGCCGTCCAGGACGACCCGGTCCTGCTCGCGCTGGCCGACGTCGAGCGCAACTTTCCTGTCCCCATCGCAGCATTCGGCGAGCTCATCGACGGATGCGTGGCCGACGTACGGGGCACCAGCTACCAGACGTTCGAGGACCTGCACTATTACTGCCGCTGCGTGGCCGGCTCGATCGGCCGCCTGTCCCTGGGCATCTTCGGTACCAGCGGTGACCCCGAGGAGGCCTCCCGGCTGGCAGACTCCCTTGGCGTGGCCCTGCAGCTGACGAACATCCTGCGCGACATCCGCGAGGACCACGCCAACGGGCGGGTCTACCTGCCCGCCGAAGACCTGGTCAAATTCGATTGCGACCTGGAGGATCCCGACATCGCCCAGTTCACCCGCCTAGTCGAGTTCGAGGCCGAACGGGCCAGGGACTGGTACGCCACCGGCATGCAACTGCTGCCGCTGCTCGACCGCCGCAGCGCGGCCTGCACCGGTGCCATGGCCGGCATCTACCGGCGGCTGCTCGACCGGATCGCAGCCCAGCCGGCGGCGGTGCTGCGCGGCCGGGTATCGCTGTCGGCGGGGGAGAAGGCCGTCGTCGCGGTGAAGGCCCTGGCCGGGA
>JBKQQQ010000482.1:0-3375 GCA_052144275.1 Streptosporangiaceae bacterium | reverse complement strand
AGGACGAGCGCAACGCCCGCGCCGTCGCGGCCCTGCTGGCCGCCGCCGCGCATGAGGAGGGCCAGACCGTGATCTGCGCCACCCACGACCCCGCCGTGATCAGCCAGGCAGACCACGTCGTCGTCCTCGCCGGATAGGGTCGGCCCAACTCCGGCTGTGCCAAGGAGAGCAGACATCGGCGGTTCCTGGTCTTCATGCGTCCCGGTCGAGCGGCGTTCCCTGGGCGGCGCTGGCTTCCTGGGCTCTGGCGGGCCCGCGCAGCACGTACGCTACGGCCACGGCGATGACGGCGCCGGCGACAGGCCCGGTCAGGTAGACCCACCAGGTGGACAGGTTCCCGATGGCCACGTCGGGGCCGAAGCTACGGGCGGGGTTCATCGAGGCGCCGTCATAGGGGCCGCCCATGGTACCCCAGGCCATGATGTAAGCGCCGACGGCCAGCGGGATGAAAGGCCCGTTGAGCTTCGGCCCGTTGGCCAGGCTCAGGACCATGAGCACCAGGCCGAAGGTGATGATGGCCTCGAAGCCGGCCGCCTGCCAGGACTGGCCGGGCTTGGGCATGGTGGCGGCCAGGTTCCCTGCTGGCCCGAAGAATCCGCGGGCCAGCAGGGAACCGCAGACGGCGGCCGCGAACTGAACGATCCAGTAGGCCCCGGCCATCACCCAGTCCATGTCGCGCCGCAGTGCGAAGGCTAGGGTGGTGGCCGGGTTGAAGTGGGCGGAGATGTCGCCGAGGAAGTAGACGGCGACCACGAGCCACAGCGCGGAGACGGCGGACAGCACCAGCACTGTCTGCCAGGGCTGCAGCGCGTGGCCGCCGTACCGGGCCAGTATGGCAGCGCCCCCGGACAAGATAAAGGTCAGCCCGGCCATGCCGATGAACTCGGACAGCAGCCGCCGCAGCCGGTGATCCGGGTTGGTCCAGTCGGCGTAGCCCCGCGCGCCGCCCACTGAGGCGATCAGGGCCGCCTTGCCGATGGGCTCCAGACTGCGAGCCGATCGCGCTGCTTCGGTGTCCGGGCTGGTCATGTCAGGATTTCCCGGGGCCGGACGGAAGATCGGCCGAGCCGCCACGGGTCAGCGCGAGCGGGTCGACGACCCGGTCGAAGAGCTCCTCGCTGACGCCCTTGGCCAGGGCCGCCTGCTTGAGGGTCAGGTCGTGGTCGATGGCGTAGTAGGAGATGGCTGCGGCCTTGTCATAGCCGATGACCGGGGACAGCGCGGTGACCATCATGACCGAGCGGTCGATGTTCTCCTTCAGCTTGGCCTGGTTGAGTTCGGTGCCTTCGATCATGAACTTGCGGAGGTGGTCGCACATGTCGGCCATGATCAGGGCGGAGTGCAGGTAGTTGCTGATCAGGATCGGACGGAACGCGTTGAGCTCGAAGTTGCCCTCGGCGCCGCCCATGGTGACCGCCACGTCGGAGGCGATGACCTGGATGGCGACCATCAGCATGGCCTCGGCCTGGGTCGGGTTGACCTTGCCCGGCATGATCGAGGACCCCGGCTCGTTCTCGGGGAACAGCAGCTCACCGATCCCGGTGCGGGGGCCGGACCCTAGCCAGCGCAGGTCATTGGCGATCTTGAACAAGGTCACGGCGGCCGCTTTGAGCCCCGCGTGCGCACGGACCATCCGGTCGAGCGTGCCCTGGGCGGTGAACTTGTTGGCCGCCGTCTGGTAGGTGGTGCCCGTCATCAACGCGATCTCCGCCGCCACCTCCTCGCCGAACCCCACCGGGGCGTTCAGCCCGGTGCCCACGGCCGTTCCGCCCATGGCTACCTTCAGCAGCCCGGCCGTCGCGTGCTCGACCTCGGCGATCGCGTCATCCAGCGCACCGGCGTAGCCGGACCACTCCTGGCCGACGGTCAGCGGGGTCGCGTCCTCCAGGTGGGTGCGGCCGATTTTGACGACGTCGGCCCACTTCTTCGACTTGGCGTCGATGGCGTCCCGCAGCCGCTTCAGCGCCGGGATCGTCTTGTCCGTCGCCATCTTGTGGGCGGCGATGTGCATTGCGGTCGGGAAGGTGTCGTTGCTGGACTGCCCCATGTTCACGTGGTCGTTGGGGTGGATGGGCTCCTGCGAGCCGAGCGTCCCGCCTGTCAGCTGGATGCACCGGTTGGAGATGACCTCGTTCACGTTCATGTTGGACTGGGTCCCGGACCCGGTCTGCCACACGTACAGCGGGAACTCCTCATCCAGCGCCCCGCTGATGACCTCATCGCAGACTTGCTGGATCAGCCGGCCCTTCCACGCCGGCAGGCGGCCGGCCCGCGTGTTCACGACCGCCGCCGCCTTCTTCACATAGCCATAGGCGTGGTACACCTCTTTCGGCATCCGATCGTTGCCGATGTTGAAGTGCTGCAGGCTGCGCTGGGTCTGCGCGCCCCAGTACCGGTTCGCCGGTACCTCAACGTCGCCGAGGCTGTCGAACTCTCGCCGCATCCCGGTGGCATCAAGCCCGATGGGAACGTCGAGGATCTTCGGTGCCTGATCGTCGGTAGTCGTCATGATGCGTACTCTCCTAACGGTTTGGCGAGGGTGATTCTGGCGGCCGGATTAGGGGGCGGATGGCGCGCAGGCCGAGCCACGCGGCCAGCAGCGACGCCGATCACGGTGTCCGCCAGCCGGAGAATGGGCTGCCGCCAGGCAGGCGACGCCCAGCATGATGCAGTCCGCGGCCGTTGTCCGCACCTCCGCCCACGGGGGCAGCGCACGCAGCGGGAAGTGGTCTTTGAGCTTGACCTCGCTGACTTGCCCGCCGGACATGCTGCCCGACATTGACATCACGAGACCTTGTCAGGATAGGCCGACTGCCACATCGCGTCCTGCACCGCCTGGATGGGGTTGCCGATCTTCCTGGCCGCGACGCCGTTGGCGTCCAGGACGGTGGGTGTGGCCGGCGTCCGCTCTGGCTTCGTATCCAGCATCCCGGTCGCCATCCATCATCGGGCTGAGCTTCCTGCTACTGGTCGTGGCTGCCCCGCTGGCTGGACCGCCGCCTCCCGCATCTGGCCATCGAGCCCCCAGAGCCCGCACCAGCCGCACCGGTCCCGGCCGCCGCGATCCGTTAACCTGCCTGATAGACACAGGGCAGGAGGTGGCATAGATGTCTCGCTACGTGCCCAGGGCGGTTCGTGCTCCGGCCGGGCGGCGCCCGCCGGGCCCCGATAGCCAGCAGGCCGCAGACCGCGGCGCGGCTCCTGGCCAGCAGGGAAACCAGCAGGGAAACAAGTGGTGGACGCTGGTCGCGGTGTGCCTCGGCACGTTCATGCTGCTGCTGGATATCACGATCGTGAACGTCGCCCTGCCGGATATCCAGCGGGCCCTGCACTCGAGTTTCTCGGACCTGCAGTGGGTCGTGGACGCGTACGCGC
>JBKQQQ010000481.1:0-6140 GCA_052144275.1 Streptosporangiaceae bacterium | reverse complement strand
CTGTCCGCGCATGAAACTCAAGGGAGGGATCCAGGTCATGAGCGTGCTTGTCATTGCGAAGTTCCAGGGTGACGTCGCCAGGTTCCGTCAGGCTCTCACTGATCATGGCGGTGACTTCGCGAAGATGACCGAGAACGCCCGGACGTCGGGCGGCGGGATACACCATCGCTTCGCAGTCGGCGACCAGACCGAGGCAGTGCTGCGAGACTGACCCGGCAGGCTGTGGCCCTGCCTTTCGGCACGCCGATCTGCTGTTACCACCGCTTGGTTCTGGACCGAGATCTGGCCGTCGGCCGGCTGCGGATCAGCTGGACACCGTGGCCGGCGGCGGCACGCTTGCCTGAGAGCCGGTCCCGGGGCCAGCCCCGGGTCGCCTCACCTGAGGGTGTCCCGGCGCGGCATGATCTCCCTCGCGGCGACGTCGGGATGTTGGAACCCGGGCTCCGTCCCGTCCCATCCTGCCAATCGCCGCCGCCGGCCCAGCTTCCAGATTTCTGGAAAAGGCGCTGGATTCGCGCGCACCGGTCTTGGTATCGCCGCCCATAGGTATGCTTCGTCCGAGATGCTATCCCTCCGTATTTTACGCAGGCGATGCTAAGGAGGTCCAGATGCACATCGGATCGGTGATTGTTGCCATCTGGCTGCTCATCGGCGGTATTGCTGCCGGTCAGCGCGGCGATTACAAAGGACCTATGGACTGCAGCAGGGCAAGTACCATCGCGGTGACGATCCTCGCTGGTCCCCTCAACTATGCGGGCGTGAACCTGAACATCAACTGCAGCGTGCACCACCTCAGCAATTAGCTGTGCCGAAGAATCTCCTGCGGAAGTCCTTCGGTACGCTTGTCTGCCCAATGCCGTCACCAGAAATAAGCATTCGCCGCAATGGGGCAGCAGCCCCAGCCGCACATAATCCGGTGCGCGGCGACCGGCCGGCGAAAGATCTTTATGCCGAACGGACCTGGTATCAGCCCGTCCACCGGCGCCAGCCCCGTCAGCAGGACGCCCGGCCGGCGTGGCTCGCGGTCCTTTCTGTTCAGCCCGCGCGAGCGAGCCGGAAGCCCCAGTTCAGCATCTGCTCGGCGTCCTGCGCGGCGGCCGCCGGGCCGGTGGCGGGGCTGTCCAGCACGACCCCGATCAGCGCCCGGCCGTTCCTGACCGCCTCGAACAGCAGGCAGTGCCCGGCGTCGTCGGTATACCCGCTCTTGATCCCGACGGCGCCGGGATACGAACCGATCAGCTCGTCGGTGTTATCCCACCAGTACGCGTGATGCCCGCTCCCCTTCGGCAGGTGGTAAAACCGCAGGTCCACGATCGACCGGAAAGCCGGGTACCGCATCGCCGCCAGGCCGAGCATGAGCAGGTCGGACGGCGTGGAGTAGGTCGAGGTCTCGGTGGGATAGGGCAGCCCGTCCGGTGAGGTGAAATGGGTGTCCTTCATGCCCATCTGGGCCGCGGTCGCGTTCATCCGCGCGACGAAGGCATCCAGGCCGGGACCGTAGGCGTTCGCCAGGGTGTACGCCGCATCCGCTCCCGAGGGCAGCAGCAGCGCCTCCAGCAGCTCCTGTGCCGTGAGCACGTCTCCCGGGCGCAGCGCCGCGGTTTCGCCGCCGTACTTCCAGGCGTAGCTGAACGCCGCCTTCGGCACCTGGATCTGGCGGCCGAGGTGACCGTCTTGCAGCACCAGCAGGGCGGTCATCACCTTCGTGACGCTCGCCATCGGCCGTTCGGTGTCCATGTCCCGGCCCCACAGCACCTGACCGGTGGCAGCATCGGCCAGCACCGCGCCCTTGGCCCTCACCCCGCCAGGCGCGCCGGCCACCTCGATCATCGGACTGGCCGCCGGCCGGGGACGCGATGGCGTGGCCGGTGCGCGCGTCCGGGCAGCCGCCACGGCATGCGCGGGCACGGGCTGCGGGCCATGCCCCGCGACCGTGGACGCCCACGCCGCGACACCGCCGGTAATGGCGGCAACCGCGGTCAGCAAGACGATCCACACTCTGAGCCGCATGACACCTGCCCTTGCCCAAGAAATACCATCGACCGTCAAGAAACGTCCGCCGGGCTCTCGTGGTTTCCGCCCGGATCTGCCGAGCACGCCGGCGGCGCTTCGGTGGTCGGCGCCTGGGTGCTACCGTCCGGGCAGCAGCACGCTCAGGCAGGTGACACAGCCTTCGAGCTTCTCGAACTCGCTGATGTCCACGACGACCGGTGTGAAGCCCAGGTTGTCAAGGAGTTCGGCAGTGCGAGGAGCGGACGCGGCGATCAGCACGCGGTCGCCGCCGAGCGGTACGACGTGGCTGCCGCCCTCCTCCGTGACCGGGCGCACCGCCGGGAACAGTCCGGCCGGCACCAGCCCTGGTAGCAGCAGGAATGTACCGTCGGGCAGCGCGGTCACCGCGGACTTCAGATGCAGCACGTTTCCCAGTGGGACTGCGATCACGGTGCGGCCCAGCGGAGCGAGCAGCGAGCGCAGCTGGCGGATGCCCTCGCCGTTGGTCCGCCCGCCGCGTCCCGTATATACCGTGTTGCCGACCTGCAGCACATCGCCCCCGTCGAGAACCGCGGGCTCTTCGATGCAAGCCGTGCGCAGGCCCAGCGACCGGACGGTCTGTGCGACGCCGGCGACCTCCGCCCGGCGGGCAGGCGCGCCCGGGCGGGTCAGCACCGCCAGGTCCTCGCAGATCACGACGGTGTCCTCGATGAAGACCGAGTCCGGGCAGTCATCAGCCGCGGGTGCCTGCTGGATCATCCAGCCGCTGGCAGCCAGCGCGTCGGCATAGGCCTCGTGCTGCGCGCGGGCCAGAGCCACATCCACCGTCGAGCGGCTGATGTGAGTGACGATCCCCTCGGCCAGCCTGCTGCCGGGTCGGCGGACCAAGCTGGTGCCGTTCATCGGATCGCTCCTCACCTGACCGGGGTATCGGATGCACACTCCAAACAGCCAGGCAGCATGCGACGTAGGTGCAGGGTCTCATCCTAATGAGCCCCGGATTCCAGCAGCAGCATCGCGCCGTGCGGCGCCCGCGCGTAGCGTTGGTGGCGTGACTGACACGACGTGGCTGGACGCGACCGCACAAGCTGATCTTGTCCGGCGCGGTGAGGCGAGTCCCAAAGAGCTGGCAGAGGCGGCCATCGCCCGGATTGAGGCGGTCAACCCGCAGCTGGATGCCGTGATCCGGACACGGTTCGATGCGGCGCGGCTGGAGGCTGATGGCGACCTGCCCGATGGCCCGTTCCGGGGGGTGCCGATCCTGTATAAGGATCTGGGCTGCATGGTTGAGGGTGAGCCCACGGCGTTCGGCCTCGGGCCGCTGCGTGAGATGGCATGGCCGGTGACGTCCTACCTGGCGGAGCAGTTCCGGGCGGCCGGCTTCATCCCGCTGGGCCGCACCAATGTGCCGGAGCTTGGCACCACGGTGACCACCGAGCCGCGAAGCTTTCCCCCGGCGCGCAACCCGTGGGATCCCGGTCATTCGACCGGCGGCTCGTCAGGGGGGTCAGCCGCCGCGGTGGCGGCCGGCCTGGTGCCGGTGGCGCACGCCAACGACGGCGGCGGCTCCATCCGCATCCCGGCGAGCGAGTGCGGGCTGGTGGGGCTAAAGCCGAACCGCGGACGGGTGAGCCAGGGCCCGCTGACCGGGGAGGCGTGGGCCGGTGGCGTGATCGACGGAGCGGTCGCGCGGACCGTGCGGGACGCGGCCGGCGTGCTCGATGTGATCAGCAAGCGCATGCCGGGCGAGCCGTACTACGCGCCGGCGCTGCCGCGCCCGCTGGTGCAGGAGGTCGGCGCCGATCCGGGCCGGCTGCGGATCGGGGTGCTCGACCGGCCAGGCGCGGAGGGTTTTCTCGACGATCCGCAGTGCCGTGCCGCGGTGGCCAGCGCGGCGCGGCTGCTGGAGTCGCTCGGCCACCACGTCGACCAGTCCGCGCCAGCGGCCATGTTCGAGCCGGAATTCGTCGGGCACTTCAACACGATCATCGCGGCCGATGTCGAAGCGACGTTCCAGGCCTTCGAGATGCTGCGCGGCCGCCCGATCGGCGAGGACGAGATCGAACCGCGCAACGCCGCCTACCGGCGGGCCGGCCGGGAGCTTAGTGCAGTGGCCTACCTGCAGAGCCGGCTGTGGTTCGGGATGTGGACGCGCCGCATGGCGGACTGGTGGAACGACCATGACCTGCTCGTGACGCCCACCCTCGGCGCGCCCCCGCCCGAGCTGGGCTGGTTCACCGCGGCCGGGCCCCAGCAGGAAGGGGAACGAGTCGTCAGCTTCATCCCCTACACCGCGCAGTTCAATATGACCGGCCAGCCGGCCATCAGCCTCCCCCTGCACTGGACACCCGCCGGGCTGCCGGTCGGCGTGCAGCTGGCCGCCGCCTACGGGCGGGAGGACATACTCATCCAGGTCGCCAGCCAGCTCGAGCAAGCCGCGCCCTGGAGCGAACGACACCCGCCAATACACGCGTAACACACCGGCTACGACACGCAAAGCAGTGATCGGGCGATGGCAACGATGTCCGCCACCTCGGCCGGCCAGGACGTGGCCCGGCGGCTGATGGACGACGGCTACGTGGTCGTGACCGGCATGCTGACGCCACCCGGAGCGCAGGCCGCCCACGCTGACCTGGACCGGGTGCTGCGAACCACCCAGACCGGACGGAACTCCTTCGAGGGCTTCGGCACGCAGCGGATCTACGCGCTGTTCGCCAAGACCCGTGCGTTCGACGCGCTCGCCACCGACCCGCTGCTGCTCGGCGTCCTCGACCAGGTACTCGGCCATTACCAGCTCAGCGCCCCGGTCGGCATCTGCATCGGGCCTGGCGAGAAGGCGCAGATCCTGCACCGGGACGACGCCATCTACCCGGTGCCCGATCCGCATCCGCCGCTGGTGGTCAACACCATGTGGCCGCTGGATGAGTTCACCGCGGAAAATGGCGCCACCAGGTTCATCCCCGGCAGCCACCAGTGGGAGCCGGGCCGGCGGCCAGGCCCGGACGATCCGGTGGAGACGGCCGTGATGTCACCCGGATCGGCCCTGTTCTACCTGGGCAGCCTGTGGCACGGGGGCGGCGCGAACCGGACCGCCCGGCCGCGGCTCGGCGTGATCTTGGAGTACGCGGCCGGCTGGCTGCGGCCGCAGGAGAACCACTGCCTGGCCGTGCCCCGCGACGTCGCTCGTGAGCTGCCGGAACGGCTGCAGGAACTGCTCGGCTACAACATCTACCCGCCGTTCGTGGGGTACGTTGACGGCCGCCACCCGCGCCGGGTGCTGTCGGCAGGTTCCTAGCTGCCGGGCGCCGATCCGGCCGTTACCGCTGGTTACCCGCGGCGGGCAGGAAAGCCCGCAGCTTCGCGACGAAGGCGTCGGTGTCCGCAACCGCCGCGAACAGGTAGGCCATGCGCTGGATCGCCGCCTCGTGCGCCTCTTCCGCCGACAACGTGCCGATGGCCTGCGACGCGCACGCATCGGCCAGCACGATGACCTTCAGGCCCGCCATGCTGAGCCCGTCAACCGTCGTCTGGACGCAGATCGGGGTGGTCAGGCCCCCGACTACCACGGTGTCGATGTCCCGGGCGCGCAACTGATCGACCAGGTCGCTGGACAGCACGGCCGAGAACGTCGTCTTGTACACGACCAGGTCGCCGTCCAGGACCAGGTCCGGATAGGCCTCGGCGGCCCGCGTCCCGGCCGCCAGGGCACCGGCGATGCCGGGCTCGAAGTCGGTGATCCGGCCGGACGGCCCGCGCTCCGGCGTGTACACGGTCTGGACGTGCGCCACCGCGCCGCCGCACTCCCGCCACGCACGGCTCGCCTTCCGGAAGTTCCCGACCGCGGCGTCGGCGTGCGGCACCTGCTCCCAGCTGCCCGCCCCGAAGCCGAACTGGCAGTCGATGCTGAGCAGGACAGTCGTGCCAGGCGTGACCGGATAGGAGACGTTGCTGACGATCTGCTTGGACATGGGTTATCCGATCTCCCGGTGCCCGCGGCACCTGAACATGATCACTGAACACTTTCGCACGTCTGGCCCGGAACACGCACTAACGGCATACCGCGGGTCTCGGAGGCCACCCGCAGGGGCGGCAGGGTCGTCATGATCCCGCTGGCGCCTCGCACCGCCAGGGCGGTAATCCGAAGCTGG
>JBKQQQ010000480.1:0-4349 GCA_052144275.1 Streptosporangiaceae bacterium | reverse complement strand
CCACCGTGTACATCATCGACACCGTGCTGATGCCCCCCTCCTCCTCCTGATAACAGAGCCGTCCTGAACCAGGGCGTAAAACCGGGGTCGTTCGGGACAAAGATTTTCATCCCGAACGACCCTCGGCTTGTGGTCAGGACAGCTTCACGATCGGGCCGGGGTAGCCGGGGAGGCCTTCGTCTGCCCCGCCAGAGCGATCACCTCGGCGGCCGGATCGCCGTCCCTGATCACCAGGTCGCCGCCGCGCTCGCGCAGGCTCGCCCGCAGGTCAGCCAGGGATTCGGCCAGGAAGCGGGCCCGGTTAGGCGGCGCGGCGATGGCCGGGTGGACCTCCGACCCGGCTAAAGTCGGGGCATGACTTTGGGCCACCCCCGGGTGGGCGTGTCGAGCTGCCTGCTCGGCGAGGAGGTCCGGTTCAACGGCGGGCACAAGCGCTACCGGTTCCTCACCGACTCACTCGACCCGTACGTCGACTGGGTGCCCTACTGCCCCGAGATGGAGATCGGGCTCGGTACCCCGCGCGAGGCGATCCGGCTGACCGCCAGCGGGCGCCTGGTCAACCGCGGCGGCACCGCCGACCACACGGCGGCCATGGCGGCCCTGCCGCTGCCCGCGGACCTGGACGGCTACGTGTTCAAGGTCAAGTCACCGAGCTGCGGCATCCGCGCCATCCCGCGGTACAGCGACGACGGGCAGCGCCACGACGGGCGGGCCGCTGGGGCCGGCCCCGGCCTGTACGCTTCGCGGGTGCTGAGCGCGTTCCCGCTGCTGGCGGTCGAGGACGAGGGCCGCCTGAACGACCCGGGGCTGCGGGAGGCGTTCGTCGAGCGGATCTTCGCGGCGGCCCGGCTGCGTTCTTTCCTGGCCGGGCCGTGGTCAGCGGGGGACCTGGTGGCCTTCCACGCCCGGCACAAGCTGCAGATGCTGGCGCACGACCCGGTGCGCTACCGGCCGGCGGGGCGGGTGGTGGCCGCGGCCGGCACCGCGCCGCGCGAGCAGACCGCGTTGGCCTACCGGGATGTGTTCCTGGCCGTGATGGCGGTTAAGGCCACTCGCGGCCGCCACGCCAACGCGCTGCAGCACGCCTACAGCCGGATCGGCCGCGAGCTCGACCGGGCGCGGCGCCACGACCTGGTGGCCCGGATCGAGGCCTACCGGCGCGGCGAGGAGCCGCTCAGCGTGCCGGTCGCACTGCTCGCCCACTATGCCCTGGACCTGCCCTGGCTGGCGGAGCAGACCTACCTCAGGCCCTTCCCCCCGGACCTGCGCCTGCGGCACTCCGTTTCGGCGGGAGCGGGATGAAGCCGCTGGTCCGCGCGATGTAGTCGGCGTACTGGGGGCGGTCGGCCATCCGGCGTTCGGTGAGCCGCTGGCCCGAACCGCGGGTCAGCAGGAAGGTCATCAGCAGCGGCCCGGCGATGGTCGGCAGCTCCGCCCAGGAGCCCAGGCTGATCAGGAACAGGCCCCACCACATGCAGAAGTCGCCGAAGTAGTTGGGATGGCGGGTGTACCGCCACAGGCCGCGGTCCATGATCTGGCCTTGGCGGGCCAGGTCGGCCTTGAACCGGGCCAGCTGCCAGTCGCCCACGGACTCGAAGACGAAGCCGCCCAGCCAGACGACGGCGCCGATGACGGTGAGCGGGCCCGCCGGGGCCCGCTCGAGCATTCCGGCCTGGACCGGGAGGGTGGCCAGCCACAAGATCAGGGCCTGGAGCAGGTAGATGGTGCGCAGCGCGTAGCGGTTCTTGTCGCCCTTCGCGCGGCTCAGCAGGTCGCGGTAGCGCGGGTCCTCTGGCTTGCCCCGGTTCCGCAGGCCGATGTAGACGGCCAGCCGCAGGCCCCAGATGACCGAGGCGGCCGCGAGCGTCGCGCGGCGCACGGGCTGGCCGTACCCGATCGAGCTGACCAGCGCGACCAACCCGACCAGGGCCAGGCCGATGCCCCACGCGGTGTCCACCACGCTGTGCTTTCCGGCCTTCAGCGCGACGGCGAACGTGACGGCCATCATGACCAGCAGCGCGGCCGCCGTTGACGCCAGGGTGACGGCGAGCGGGCCGGCGGGCAGGCCGCTCACCGGGCGCTCCGGGCGCTCCGGGCGCTCCGGGCGCTCCGGACGGCGAGGATCTGGTCGACGCCCATCCGGCCCTCCTCGAAGGCCAGGGCCCCGCCGGCCAGGTAGAGCCGCCAGACGCGCACCTGCTCGGCGGTCAGGATCTTCTCGATCGCGGGCAGGTTCTGCTCGAAGTTACCGAGCCAGGCCCGGATGGTGCGCACGTAGTGCTCGCGCATCGCCTCGACCCCGATGACCTCGAACCCGGCGTTCTCGATCAGCCGGACCGTGTCGCCCACCGGGCGCATGTCCATGTCGGGGGCGATGTAGGACTCGATGAACGGGCCGCCGCCCGGGGCCCTGGGGCGGGACATCTGCTGGATCAGCAGCCGCCCGCCCGGCCGGAGCCTGGCGTGCAGCGCCGCGCAGAACCGCGGGTACTGCGCGGCGCCGACGTGCTCGCCCATCTCCACCGAGGCGACGGCGTCGTAGCGATGGTCGAGCGGATCCCGGTAGTCCTGGATCCTGACCTCGGCGTGGGCCAGGCCCAGGCCGCGGGCCCGCTGCCGGACGTAGCCGCCCTGCTCGCGGGACAGCGTCACGCCGGTCACCTGGACGCGGGCGCGGGCCGCGTGGATGGTCAGCGAGCCCCAGCCGCAGCCCATGTCGAGCAGCCGCTGGCCGGGCTCAAGCTCGAGCTTGCGGCAGATCAGCTCCAGCTTGGCGCGCTGCGCGTCGGCCAGGTCCGGGGCGCTGCCCGGGGACCAGCAGGCGCACGAGTAGGCCATGCTGGGGTCCAGGATGAGCTGGTAGAACGCGGCGGGCAGGTCGTAGTGGCCGGCGATCACGGCCTGGTCGCGGGCCCGGCTGTGCAGGCGGCCACGGACGCGGAGCTCGCAGCTGGGGGGTTCGGGCGGCGGGCCGAGGATCTTCAGCTGCGCCGCCGCCTTGGTCGCGGCCCAGGCGGCTCTAAGGGGCGGGGCCAGCGCGAGCCCGCGAGCGGCCAGCTGCGAGAGGCCGTGCGCCGGAGCGCCCCGGTTGCTGCTAGCGCCTCGGTTGCTGCGAGCACTGTCCCGCAGGACACCCCAGACCCGGCGCAGGGCGTCGGTGAGGTCGCCCTCGATGTCGAGGTCGCCGCTGATGTAGGCGCGGGCCAGGCCGAGCTCGCCGGGACGCCAGGCGATCCGCTGCAGCGCCCGCGGGGAGCGGATCACCACGACCGGGGCTTTCTCGGGACCCGCCTCGCTGCCGTCCCAGGCGCGCAGCCGCAGGTCCAGGCCTGCGTGCTCCTTGAGCAGCGCCGCGATGACCTGAGCGGCGCCGTCCGGCTTGGCGCCGGCCGGCTTGGCGCGGCTCATGCCCGCGCCAGGGTGAGCTGGCTGACGCCGATGTACCCGGCCCGGAAGCCGGCTTCGGAGTAGCACAGGTAGAAGTTCCACATCCGGTTGAACACCTCGTCGAACCCGAGGCTGGTCACCTCGTCGGCGCGGGCGCGGAACCGCTCCCGCCAGATCCGCAGCGTCTCCGCGTAGTGGGCGCCGAAGTCCTCGCGGCCGGTGATCCGCAGCCGGGTGGCCTGGGTCAGGCTGTTCTCGATCGCGGTGACGGACGGGAGCAGCCCGCCGGGGAAGATGTACTTGTGGATCCAGGTGTAGGTGTGCCGGGTGGCCAGCATCCGGTCGTGCGGCATCGTGATGGTCTGCAGCCCGATCCGCCCGCCCGGCGCCAGGTGCGCGTCGAGGGCGGCGAAGTAGGCGTCCCAGTAGCGCTCGCCGACCGCCTCGAGCATCTCGACCGAGCAGATCGCGTCGAACTCGCCGTCCACGTCGCGGTAGTCACGCAGTTCCACGCTGACCTGGCCGGCCAGCCCCGCCTCGGCCACCCGGCGGGCGGCGAGCGCCCGCTGCTCCCGCGAGATCGTGATGGTGCGCACCCGCGCGCCCCGGCGCGCGGCCCGGATGGCCAGCTCGCCCCAGCCGGTGCCGACCTCGAGCACCCGGCAGCCGGGCACCACCTCGGCCCGGTCGAGCAGCCGGTCGATCTTGCGGCGCTGCGCCTCGGCCAGCAGGTGGCCGCTGGGCGGCACCGCGACCGGCGAGCCGTCGGCTTCGGTTCCGAATAGCGCCGAGGAGTAGGTCATGGTCTCGTCGAGGAACAGCGCGAACAGGTCGTTGGACAGGTCGTAGTGGCGGCTGATGTTGCGCCGGGCGCCCTGGATGGTCTGCGCGTCGTCCTTCGGCTGGCGGCGCACGGCCAGCCCGCGCAGCCGCTGCAGCCAGGGCGGCACGAGCTCGTCGAC
>JBKQQQ010000479.1:0-11869 GCA_052144275.1 Streptosporangiaceae bacterium | reverse complement strand
CAGATGGCGTTCTCCGCGACCTGGCCGCCGGCCGTCACCGACCAGTAGGACGCGGTGCCCTTGAACGGGCAGTACGTGTGGTGCTCGGTGGGCCGCAGCAGATCGGCCCGGATGTCCTCCTGCGGCATGTACACCTGCGGCAGCAGCCCGGTCTCGTGCAGGAGCCTGGCGCGGACCGTGTCGAACACGGTCTCGCCGCCGAGCTTCGCCCGCACCCGGCGCGGGAACTCCTGCATCAGCAGCTTGTGCCCGGGACCGTCGATCCGGTAATTGACGGTCTCCGGCGAGTGACCGGACAGCGGGCCGGAGGAAAAGGTCAGCGACATCAAGGGTCTCCTCACAGATCATCGACGGCTGTAGTAACCGGCCCGGCCGCCCCCGCCATTCCGCCCCAGCGGCACCTACCCGGTCCGCCCAGCGCACCGGCTCGCCCCAGCACCTCGCCGGCCCGCCCCAGCACTTCGCCGCCCCGCCCCAACGCACCGGCCCGCCCCAGCACCTCGCCGCTCCGCCCCAGACCGTCCCGCAGCGCCACCCGTCCGCCCCAAAACGGACAAATTAGACACCTGAGCTCCTCCTTGAGTTAACGTGTGCATTTACCCCCGGATGATGGGTGGTAGGTACACACGTTGACGAAAAATAGCTTTTAGGTGGCGGTTGCTACATGTCGGCGGGGGTGGCGAAGGCGAGGAGGCGGGCGTGGCCGGGGGCCAGGTCGGGCCAGTCGCCGTCGAACTCGAGCACGGCCACGGCGGCGGTGGGGAACCTCGGCCCCGGCGACCGGGGCGCGCCGGCCGCGTCCGGCGCTCCGGCCAGGTGAGCGGCCAGTTCCTCGATGGCCGGGTTGTGCCCGATCAGCAACGCGGCCCGGCACGTGCCGGGCAGTTCCTGTACCAGGTAGAGCAGGGTCAGCGCGCTGGCTTCGTACGCCCGCGGCTCGAACGTCACCGACGGGGACCCGCCGAGTTCCGGCGCCACCCGATCCCAGGTCTGCCGGGTCCGGCGCGCGACCGAGCAGATCACGGTGTCCGGCAGGTAGCCGTGGCGGCGCAGCCAGCGCCCGACGACCGGGGCGTCGCGCCGCCCGCGCTTGGCCAGCGGCCGCTCCTGGTCCGGTACATCCGGCCAGTCCGACTTGGCGTGCCGCAGCAGGATCAGCCGCCGCGGCGTGTCACGTGCCATCTTGAGACCCTAAGGTACCGGGCGCCGGCCGGACGAGCATGAAGTTGATCGCGGTGGCCCGCATCACCGTCCGGCCGTCTTGATTGACCGCCTCCACCAGGGTCTTGATGATCCCGCGGTCCGGCTTGCTCAGCGATCTGCGCGACTCGACGACCGTGGCCCGAACACGGAGCGTATCGCCCGGTCGCACCGGATACGGCCAGCGGATCTCGTCGAGGCCGGCGCTGCCGAGGCTCGACTCCGCGGACAGGTAGTTGTCGACGAGCAACCGCATCACGACAGCGGCCGTATGCCAGCCGCTCGCGATCAGCCCGCCGAAGGGGCCGGCGGCCGCGGCCACTGGATCGACATGGAACGGCTGAGGATCGAACTCTTTGGCGAAAGATATGATGCCAGCTTCGTCGACGCTTACGCTTCCGCACTCGGAGGTCGCGGCGAGCACATAGTCCTCGAAGTACCTCGGGCCATGATCGTTCACCACTGCAGTATCTCAGCACTGGCGCCCCGGCAGCTTCAACATCACAGATGAGTCACAGAAATACTTCAATTCCTCTGCGAGCCGCGGACAGTTGCTGCCATGCTTCCGCAGACGGCACAGACCACCGAAAGCAAAGAAAAGCCACATCGGTCGCACACAGTGAACGAAAAGGCTCGCCGACAGACCCGCCCCCGGGACCAGTAGGCGGGCGCGGAAACTACTTGGGGAGTTCTGTGGATTCAGCGCACGCGCACCGTCGGCCGCGGAAGATCCGACGAACGGGCCGGCACACCGCACCGTCGCAAGTGGAGAAGGTAGCGGAGAAGGCGGGCAAGGCCGCCCCCGCGGTGGCGATCGCCGGCGTGCTCGTCGCCGCCGCGCCGCAGGCGCACGCCGCCGAGAAGACGCCCGCCAAGGTCACCACGGTGACCGAGCAGCAAGCACGCACCGATGCTCTCGTCCGGCGCGCCCAGCCGGCCACCCGCACCTACACCGTCCGCTCGGGCGACACGCTGTCCTCGATAGCGGAGAGCTACTACCACAACACGGGCGACTGGCAGTGGATCTACGAGGCGAACAAGTCCAAGATCAGCAACCCCAACAGCATCTACGTGGGTGAGTCGCTGACGATTCCCTACAGCGCGCCGAGCGGCACGACCTCGTACACGCCGCGGCACGCGAAGGCCACCGCCCAGGCCACGGTGCTGACCACCGCCGCGAGCAGCCTGAGCGGCACCCTCGGCTGCTCCGGCCTCGAGGCCCTCTGGGAAGCGGTAGGCGGCTCGCACTCCGAAGCCTTCATGGCCGCCGAGATCGCCATGGCGGAATCCGGCGGCCGGCAGTACGCCCTGAGCCCCACCAACGACTACGGCTACTGGCAGATCAACGGATCCCACGGGCCCGCCGAGGCCACCTTCAACCCGATCGGCAACGCCAAGGCCGCGATCGCCATCTCCGGCAACGGGACCGACTGGAACCCGTGGACCACCTACGTCACCGGCGCCTACCGGGGACGCTGCTGACCCCTGCCGGAACCCGCGGCCGGTACGTTCGCCTATGTTCGACGCTATGGACATACCGGACGTGCTCGCGTGGCGGGACGGGCATATCGAGGCCCTGGACCAGACCGCGCTGCCGCACCAGGTCCGCGTGCTCCGCATCACCACCGTTGACGGGCTGATCAACGCGATCACCACGCTGGCCGTCCGCGGCGCGCCCGTGCTCGGCGCGGCCGGCGCCCTCGGCGTGGCCCTGGCGGTTCACCAGGGCACCCGCGAGGGCTGGGACGGCGCCCGGCTGGATGCGGAGATCAAGCGGATCGCCGACGCCCGGCCGACCGCGGTCAACCTGCGCCGCGAGGTAGCCGCGGTCGCGGCCCGCATTCCGCAGGGCCGGCAGGCCGTCGAGGCCGCGGCGCTGGACGTCGTCGGCTTCGCCGTCACGGCGAGCCAGCAGATCAGTCGGCGCGGCGCCGCCTACCTCAGGGATGCCTGCGGGGCCGGGCGGCTCCGCGTCCACACCCACTGCAACACCGGGAGCCTGGCCTGTCTCGGCTGGGGCACGGCGCTCGGGGTGATCCGGGCGCTGCACGCGGACGGCGCGCTCAGCTACGTGATCGTGGACGAGACCAGGCCGCTGCTGCAGGGCGCCAGGCTGACCTGCTGGGAACTCGGCCAGCTCGGCATCGAGCACCGGCTGGCCTGCGACGGGGCGGCCCCGTTCCTGATCAGCCAGGGGCTGGCGGACGCGGTGGTAGTCGGCGCCGACCGGGTGGCCGCCAACGGCGACGTGGCCAACAAGATCGGCACCTATGGCCTGGCCCTGGCCGCCCACCGGGCGGGCATCCCGTTCCTGGTCGCGGCGCCCGAGTCGACCCTGGACGAGGCGACGCCGTCCGGGTCGGCGATCCCGATCGAGCAGCGCGCGGACGAGGAGGTCAGCGTCCCGGCCGCCCCGGCCGGGACCAAGGCGCTCAACTACGCGTTCGACATCACCCCGGCCGAGCTCGTCACGGCCGTGGTCACGGAGAAGAGGCTGATCACGAGGGCCGCTCGAAGCTGAACTGGCTTTGGGTGTCGGCGAACCCGCAGGCGCGGTACACCCGGATGGCCACATCCGCCGGGTCGGCCACGATGACGAAGGTGCCCGCCCCGAGGACCTCGCGTCCGTAGCGGCCCGCGTGCCAGACGAGCGTCCCGGCCAGGCCCCGCCGCCGGGCCCGCGGGTCGGTCTCGACATGCTGGTACCTGGCGTATCCGTCGCCCGTGTCGAACAGCCCGAGCTGGGCGAGCAGCCGCCCGCCGGCAAAGGCGCCGAACCACGCCCCCCGGCCCGCCTGAGTGACCCGCCGCCGGGCCGCCGTCCGGCGTCTGACGTAGTCGCCCGGTTCGCCCGGTTCGAAACACCGCATGCTCAGCCCGACCGATTGCCGCCAGTCGGCGTCGGACTCCAGCCGCCGGATCTCGGCGTCGGTGTTGGGATGCGGCGGCGGCCCGACGGCGGTGCAGGTGAGCACGGTGTCGCGCTGCGGCTCCAGCCCGGCGGCCAGGAACTCCGCGGGCACCGGCCGGCCGTCCTCGTCTGTGTCGTCCTCGTCTGTGTCGTCCTCATCTGTGCCGTCCTCATCTGGGGCGCTGTCCACGCCGAGCGCGATGTGGTGGGCCAGGGGGAACTCGGCGGCGAACCGCGCTAGCCAGCGGTCCCCGGCGCCGCACCCCGGCCAGGCGGCGAGCAGCAGGAAGTTCCCCCACCAGTAGTCCGGGTTGCCCGGGCTGCGGACGACCACGTAGTCGCCGCGGTCGGCGACCTCGGCGCCCTCGAGCACCCGCAGCGCCACGTCGGTCCGGAAGCCGAGCGAAGTAACCCGCACCGGCCCGAGCCTATGCCAGTTACCTGGGGGCGGCGGCGTCCTCGGCGGCGTAGGCGGTCCGCAGGACCTGCAGGAACGTCTCGGCGGGCTGCGCACCGGAAATGCCGTACCTGCGGTCGATGACGAAGAACGGCACGCCGCTGGCGCCCAGCCGCCGGGCCTCGTCGATGTCGGCGCGCACCGCGTCGGCGTACTCGGAGCCGGCCAGCACGGCGCGCACCCGGTCCTCGTCGAGGCCTACCTCGCCGAGCAGGCGGGTCAGGGTCCCAGCATCTGACAGGTCGGCGCCCTCGGTGAAGTGCGCGCGCAGCAGCCGTTCCTTGGCCGCGTCGCCGAGGCCGAGGTCGGCGGCCAGGTGCAGCAACCGGTGCGCGTCCAGCGTGTTCACGGTGAGCGCGGCGTCGAAGTCGAAGTCCAGGCCCTCGTCGGCGGCCAGTTCGGCGACCCGGCCCGTCATGGCCTTCGCCTGGGGGCCGAACCGCCCGGCCAGGTAGTCCGCGGTGGGCACCGCCGTGCCGGCCGGGGTGTCGGGGTTCAGCTGGAAGCTCCGCCATGCGATCTCGACCTCGCCGGCGTGCTCGAACTGGCGCAGCGCGCTCTCCAGCCTGCGCTTGCCGATGTAGCACCAGGGGCAGACCACATCGGACCAGATCTCGATCTTCACTCGCCCGTTCCCTCCGGCTTGGTCTCCGCCGTCGGCACCGCGCAGAAGCCGTCAGCGCATACTGACGCGTCCGCGTCGCCGAGGGCGACCAGTGGGGTCACCGCCGTCGTACTTGTTTCTTCTGTGTCCATAGCTCCCCTGTTAACCCGTCGACGGACGGCCTTGTTCCGTGAGGCGGTAGGTTCCCTTGGTGTGGTGAAAGCACAGCAGATCGGTATCGCCAGCGTGATCGGCGGGCTGGCCGGGGCGGCGCTGACGGCGCACCGGGGCCGGGCGGCGGCGGCCATCGGAGCGCTGGCCGGCGCGGCCGGCCTGGCCGCGGCCGAGGCAGTGGCCCGGGCCCGGCAGCGCCCGGGCGAGATCCCCGCCCTGTGGTCGCGCATCCTGATGAGCGGCGCGCTGGCGGCACCGCTCGGCTGGGCGGCGGACCGGCTGACCGGGACGGGCCCGGTCCCGGTGGCCACGGCGGCGGGCGCGGCCGCCGGGGCGCTCGGGCTGCGGCCGCAGAAAGTCCTGCTCGGGCCGGCCGCCGGGGCCGCGATCGGGCTGGGGCTGACAAGCCTGCACAGGGTCAGGCCGGGTGTGGGGGGACGATCCCGGCCGGTCGCGGGGTCGGTGGCCGCCGCGGCGGCCGTCGTGGGCTACCGGGTCACGTCGGCCCTGCTGTTCCGCGACCCGCAGGTGAGCCTGCTCGCCGAGCGGGTGAAGGCCGAGGATGTCCCGTTCGTGGTGCCGCTGGCCAGCCAGGCCTCCTACGTCGGCACCGGTTACGTCCGGTCCCTCGCGCAGGTCCTCGGCGGCACCTACACCCCCGACGTGGCCGACATCGGCATCGTCGCCTCGCTGGACGAACTGGCCGGGCCGTCCTTCGACCCGGCCGGCACCGACCCGCTGGTCCGCGAGTTCTACGAGCACACCACCAGGTTCGCCCTCGACATCGTGCCGCAGTGGCGGCTCTGGGTCCGCCCCGGCTACCTGCTGTACCGGACGCTGCTGGCCAGGCCGCTCGGCCAGGCCAATGTGCCGATGAGCCAGCGGGAAGCGCAGCACGGGGTGCGCAGCCGGATCGACACCATCACCAGCGCCGGCGGCACACCGGGCGCCGCTGACCCGGTGGCGGTGCGCGGCTGGATCCGTTCCCGCGCCGACACCGGCGAACCCATCTACGTCGGCATCTACACCACCTACCGGCACGAGGGCCAGGGTTACGTCAGCGTCGGCTTCCCGCTGCCGCAGGCCAGCTTCACCGCCACGCTGCTGCCGCAGGCCCGGCCGGGCGCCGGGAATGGGCCCGGGAATGGGCCCGGGAATGGGCAGGGCCTGGTGCTGGACAGCCGCAGCGAGCTTGACCAGCCGGGCCACTACCTGACCTACATCGACGCCCAGACGGCCGAACTCACCACCGCCGCCGTCCGGGGGTTCGCCGAGCGGCTCGACGCCTACGTCGAGGCGGGCGAGCTACGGGCCGAGCACGCGTTCTGGGTGTTCGGCTTCCCGTTCCTCGTGCTCCATTACCGGATGCACCGCAAGCAGCCACCCGTTCGGTAGTCAATTCTGTAGTGGCATGAGCTCCCGCACGAAGCCGTCAATGAACGGGCCGAACGGGCCGGGCCCTACCGGGCGGACCACGAACTTGCTCAGGCCGGCCTCGACGTACTGGCCGATCATCCGGCGGGCACCATCCCAGCCGGCCGCGACCAGCGCGCCCGGGTCGGTGTCCGGACGGCGGCGGTGGATCGAGGCGGACAGCGCGGGCGGGATGGCGTGTCCATTTCCGGACCCATTTCCGGGTCCATTTCCGGCTAGGGCCACCGGCAGGCTGAGCCCGAAGTGGTCGGGCTCCACCTCCCGCCGCGCCTGCGCCGCGGCCTGAAGGATCACGGCGACGGCGGCGCCGGCCTCGGGGGGCGTCAGCAGTGAGCCGAGCCACCCGTCGGCCAGCCGCCCCACCCGGCGCAGCCCGGCGGGGGCCGAGCCGCCGAGCCAGATGTCGAGCGGCTTGGCCGGCCGCGAGCCGACGCTGGCTCCGGACACGGAGAAGAACTCCCCCTCGAACGAGACCGTGTCCTGCGTGAGCAGCAGCCGCAGCAGTTGCAGCGACTCATCGAACACCGCGGCGCGCCGTCCTTCGGGCACCGGGAACAGCGCACGTTCGGCGGGCTGGGCCGGCTGCAGCCCGAACACCGGGAGCACCCGCCCGGGGGCCAGGCCGGCCAGCGACGCGAGCTGCTTGGCCACCAGCACCGGATGACGCCCGGGCAGCACGGAGATCCCGCTGCCCGCTTTCAGCCGCCGGGTCCGCGACAGCGCGAACGCCAGCCCGGTGAACGGCTCCACCAGCGGGGAGTACACGTTCTCCGGCAGCCACAGCGAATCCACCCCGGCCTGCTCGAGCAGGTCGACCGCGTCCGCGAACGCCTCGGGCGTTCCGGCCGGCCCCAGGGACACTCCGATCCGAACCTTCATGCCCCCATCCGATCACAAGGAGGGCACGGCTACCGACGCGGATGACAAGCCCGGATAACAAGCCCGGATAACAAGCCCGGATAACAAGCACTGACGAGTCGACCTGAGGCGGCGGCTGGAAGGCTCGCCGCGGCAGGGCCAGCCCCGCCCGGTCATGGTGAACGTACGCGCTTCCCTGGCGTACGCACGGGGAGAGGTGCGACGCTATGGCGGTGAGCAGCACCGAGGCTGACCTTGTCTTTGTCGGCGGGAAGATCCGCACGCCCGCGCACCCGTCCGGGTTCGTCCAGGCGCTCGCGGTCCGCGACGGCGTGATCGCGGCCCTGGGCACCGATGACGACATACGGGAGCTGACCGGCCGCCGCACCCGCGCCATCGACCTGAACGGGCGGCTGGCCCTGCCGGCCTTCGGCGACGCGCACGTGCACCCGGTCAGCGGCGGCCTTGAGAGCCTGCGCTGCAACCTGCTCGGCCTGCGGACCAGGCACGAATGCCTGGACACGGTGGCCGGCTTCAGCTCGGCCCTGCCCCCCGGCGGCTGGGTGCTCGGCGGCGGCTGGACCATGGCGGCCTTCCCCGGCGGCTTGCCCACGGCGGCGGACCTGGACACCGTGACCGGCGGACGGCCCGCCTTCCTGCCGAACCGGGACCACCACAGCGCCTGGGTGAACACGGCGGCCTTGACGCTCGCGGGCATCGACGCGAGGACCCCCGACCCGGTAGACGGCCGGATCGAACGGGACGAATCCGGCCGGCCGACGGGCGCGCTGCACGACGGGGCCATGCGGCTGGTCGCCGACCGCGTGCCGCCGACGTCGGCGGCGGAACTCCTCGCCGGGCTCGTCGCGGGCCAGTCTCACCTGCACTCGCTCGGCATCACCAGCTTCCAGGACGCCTGCGTGGGCGCAGCGGGCGAGCTCGGCATGCCCGACTCGTTCGACACCTATCTGATGGCGGCCGACTACGGCATGCTCAACAGCCACGTCGTCGGCGCCCTGTGGTGGGACCGGAACCGCGGCCTCGGCCAGATCGATGACCTGCTGGCCCGGCGTGAGCAGGCCGGCGACGGCCAGTTCCGGGCGACCACGGTCAAGCTGATGCTGGACGGCGTATGCGAGACGTTCACCGCCGCGATGTCCGCCCCGTACCTGGACCGGCACGGACATCCCACCGGCCACAAGGGCAGCCTGTTCATCGATCCGGAGTTGCTGAGGGAAGCAACCCGGCGGCTGGCCGCGGCAGGATTCCAGCTGCACTTCCACGCCATCGGCGATCATGCCGTCAGCACCGCACTCGACGTGATCGAGGCGCTCCCGGCCGCGCAGCGCCAGGCCGCGCGCCACCACCTGGCGCACCTGCAGTTCATCACCCCGCGGGACCTGGGCAGGTTCTCCGCGCTCGGCGCGGTCGCCAACTTCCAGCCGCTGTGGGCCACCGCGGACCCGCAGATGGAAGAGCTGACCATCCCCTTCGTCGGCGCCGAGCGCTCCGCCTGGCAGTACCAGATCGGCTCGCTGGTCCGGCAGGGCACGCGGATCGCGTTCGGCAGCGACTGGCCGGTGTCCAGCGCCGATCCGCTGCAGGAGATCCACGTCGCGGTGAACCGGGTCCTGTCCGCCTCGCTGGGACGGCGCGGGGAACCCGAATGCACCGATCCGTTCCAGCCCGGGCAGGCGATCACCGTCCAGGACGCCATCGACGCCTTCACCGCCGGGGTCGCCTGGGTCAACCATTCCGAAGACGTGGCCGGCCGCCTGCTGCCCGGCATGCGCGCCGACGTGACCGTACTCGACCAGGACCTGTTCACCATCCCGGCCCGCGACATCGGCAGCACCTCGGTCGTCATGACGGTGGCGGGCGGGACCGTCGTGTACGGCGACCGGTGAGCCCGCTCCCCGACTTCCGGCCCGCGCCGAACCAGGGCGCCCGGCCGGAACTGTACGAGCTGGAGAACCAGGCGATCGACCCGGACGGGCTGGTGCTCGCCGCGATGCGGGCGCTGGCCCCGTGGGCCGGGAAGACCCTGGTCGACCTGGGTTGCGGCAGCGGCTACTGGCTGCCCGGCTACGCGGCAGAGGCCGGCACCGTCATCGGGATCGAGCCGGACCCGGCGCTGCTGCCCCTGGCCGCGGCGCGCGACCGGCGCGCCCGGGTGCTCCCCGGGTCGGCCGAGCACCTTCCGCTGGGCGACGCCAGCGTCGACGTGGTGCACGCCAGGTTCGCCTACTTCTGGCCGCCGGGCTGCGCGGCCGGCCTGGCCGAGGTGCTGCGCGTCCTGAGGCCGGGCGGCACCCTGGTCGTGGTCGACAACGACCAGCGGGCCGGGGAGTTCGCCGGGCTGCTCCGGGCCGCGGCGAACACGGCGCTGGGACAGGCCGACGTCACCGACGCCTGGTGGGCGGCCCGCGGCGCCTGCCGGACCGAGGTGATGAGCGGCTGGCAGTTCTCGACCAGGAGTGACTTCGAGGCGGTGCTCCGGCTCGAGTTCCCGGCCGATGTGGCCGGGGCCTGGCTGGCGGATCACCCGGACGCGCTCGGCCTCAGCTACGGGTACGTGCTGTTCGCTGTCCGGCGATGACCGGACAGCAAACAGGGAGTGGCTGCAGGCCGAAAGCTGCGTACGGCGGTTTTTTAGGGTCGCCCGCTGGTGACCAGGCCGCCGGGATGTGTTGTGCTAGTGATGTGAGCAGCACACCTGATGATTTCAACGCAGTCCCGGCGAACTGGGCGTCCGACCAAGATCTCCTGGCTGGTCTGACGGTCGACGACGATGACGAGCACGACGATCCCGTACTGCGCTACGCGGACGGCCGCACGGTAGAAACCTGGCGCGAGGACTACCCGTACAGCGAGCGGATGACCCGGCCCGAGTACGAGTACCTGAAGCGCCCGCTGCAGATCGAGCTCGTCAAGCTGCAGAACTGGGTGAAGTCCGTCGGAGAGCGGATCGTGATCGTATTCGAGGGACGCGACGCGGCCGGCAAGGGCGGCACGATCAAGCGGTTCACCGAGCACCTGAACCCGCGCGGCGCCCAGGTCGTGGCGCTGGTGAAACCGAGCCAGCGGGAACGGACCCAGTGGTACTTCCAGCGTTACGTGCCGCACCTGCCGGCGGCCGGCGAGATCGTCATGTTCGACCGCTCCTGGTACAACCGGGCCGGCGTGGAGCGGGTGATGGGCTTCTGCACCGACGAGCAATACCGGGAGTTCATGCGGGAGGCGCCGGACTTCGAGCGCATGCTGGTCCGCTCCGACCTGCACCTGACGAAGTTCTGGTTCTCGGTAACGCCGTCGGAGCAGCGGACGCGTTTCATCATCCGGCGGATCGACCCGGTACGCCAGTGGAAGCTGAGCCCGATGGACATCGAGTCGCTGGACAAGTGGGACGGGTACACCGAGGCCAAGGAGGCGATGTTCCACTACACCGACACGCCGCACGCCCCGTGGACCGTGGTCAAGAGCAACGACAAGAAGCGCGCCAGGCTCGAGGCGATCAAGCACGTGCTGCTGAAGTTCGACTACGAGGGCAAGGACCCCGAGGTCATCGGGGAGCCGGACAAGCTCCTCATCGGCCCGCCGTCCGTGCTGTCCGAGCACAACCCCGATCGCATGTTCCCCGACCTGTGAGCGCGATGGGATACGAACAGATCGGCTCGATCGCCGAACTGCGGGACCTGCTGGGGGTGCCGACCGGGCGCGCCGTGACCAAGGAACGCACCAGGCTGCACGCCATGGACACCGAATGGCTGGCCGTATCGCCGTTCTGCATCCTCGCCACCTGCGACGCCGACGGCAACTGCGACGCCTCGCCCAAGGGCGACCCGGCGGGCCACCTGATCCATGTGCTCGACGACACCACGGTCGCCATCGCCGAACGCCCGGGCAACCGGCGCGCCGACGGATACGCCAACGTCCTGGCCAACCCCCACGTCGGGATCATCTCGATCATCCCCGGCCGGAACGAGACGCTGCGGATCAACGGGCGGGCCCGGTTGCTGCGGGACGCGCCGTTCTTCGACGAGATGACCGTCCGCGGCCGCCGGCCGATCCTGGCCCTGCTGGTCGAGATCGACCAGATCTTCTTTCACTGCCCCAAGGCGTTCATGCGGTCGCAGCTCTGGCAGCCGCAGTCTTGGCGCCCAGAGGCGCTCCCGTCGCCTGCGGCCCTGACCAAAGCGGTTCAGGAAACCCCCGAGACGCTGGAAGAGCT
>JBKQQQ010000478.1:0-13996 GCA_052144275.1 Streptosporangiaceae bacterium | reverse complement strand
ACCGGGCTGGCCATCAGGAACCAGCGCATGGCGTCCGAGCCGAAGTTGTCGAAGACCTCGTTCACGTCCGGGTAGTTGCGCAGGCTCTTGGACATCTTCTGGCCGTCGTTGCCGAGCACGATGCCGTGGCTGACGCAGGACCGGAAAGCCGGCCGGTCGAACAGCGCGGTGGCGAGCACGTGCAGGGTGTAGAACCAGCCCCGGGTCTGGCCGATGTACTCGACGATGAAGTCGCCCGGGTAGTGGCTGTCGAACCACTCGCGGTTCTCGAACGGGTAGTGCACCTGGGCGAACGGCATGGACCCCGACTCAAACCAGCAGTCGAGCACCTCGGGGACCCGGCGCATCATGGACTGGCCGGTCGGGTCGTCCGGGTTCGGCCGGACCAGGTCGTCGATCGCCGGGCGGTGCAGGTCGGCCGGGCGCACGCCGAAGTCTCGCTCGAGCTCGTCCAGCGAGCCGTACACGTCGGTGCGCGGGTAGTCGGGGTTGTCGCTCTGCCAGACCGGGATGGGCGAGCCCCAGAACCGGTTCCGGCTGATCGACCAGTCCCGCGCACCGGCCAGCCACTTGCCGAACTGGCCGCCCTTGACGTGCTCGGGCACCCAGGTGATCTGCTCGTTCAGCTCGACCATCCGGTCCCGGAACGTGCTCACCGCGACGAACCAGCTCGACACCGCCTTGTAGATCAGCGGGTTGCGGCAGCGCCAGCAGTGCGGGTAGGAGTGCGTGTAGGTTTCCTTCCGCACCAGGCTGCCCTGCTCGCGCAGCCGGGCTGCGATCCCGGCGTTGGCGTCGAAGACGTGCTGGCCCTCGAAGTCGGGCACCACGGAGGTGAACCGGGCGCCTTCGTCCACGGTGAGCACGGTCGGGATGCCGGCCGCGTTGCAGGCCAGCGCGTCGGCCTCGCCGTAGGCGGGCGCCATGTGCACCACGCCGGTGCCGTCCTCGGTGGTGACGTCGTCGGACAGGATCACCCGGAACGCGTCCTGGGTACCGAACTTCGCGGCATCGGCCAGGTACCCGAACAGCGGCTCGTAGCGGCGCCCGGCCAGCTCGGCGCCGGTCAGCGCGCCCACCTCAGTGGCGCCCTCGAGCTCCCGCTCGTACGCGGCCTGCCGGTCCCTGGCCAGGATGTACCGCTCGCCGTCCTTGGCGAGGATCACGTAGCCGATGTCCGCGCCGACCGCGCAGGCCAGGTTGGACGGCAGCGTCCACGGCGTGGTGGTCCAGGCCAGCAGCCACTCCCCGGTCTCCAGCTTGAACCGGACCGTCACTGAGGGGTCCTGCCGTTCGGCGTAGGTGTCGTCGTCCATCCGCAGCTCGTGGTTGGACAGCGGGGTCTCGCACCGCCAGCAGTACGGCAGCACCTTGAAGCCCTGGTAGACCAGGCCCTTGTCCCACAGCTGCGAAAAGGCCCACATGACGCTCTCCATGTAGGGGAGGTCGAGCGTCTTGTAGTCGTTGTCGAAGTCGACCCAGCGGGCCTGCCTGGTGACGTAGTCGCGCCATTCGCGGGTGTAGCGCAGCACGGACTCGCGGCAGGCGTGGTTGAACTTCTCGATGCCCATGGCGAGGATGTCGGCCTTGCCGGAGATGCCGAGCAGGCGTTCGGCCTCCACCTCGGCGGGCAGCCCGTGGCAGTCCCAGCCGAACCTGCGCTCCACCCGGTGCCCCTGCATGGTACGGAACCTGGGTACCACGTCTTTGACGTAGCCGGTGATCAGGTGACCGTAGTGCGGCAGCCCGTTGGCGAACGGCGGGCCGTCGTAGAAGACGAACTCGTCGTCAGCGGGACGCTGCCGGATCGAGGCGCGGAACGTGTCCGCGCCCTCCCAGTAGTCAAGCACCTCGCGCTCGAGCGAGGGGAAGCTCGGCTGGGCGGGTACTTCGGTGTCCCCGGTACGCGGGTAGACGGCCATCGGTGCGTCCTCTTGGGCGGTGCTCGGTCCGGCGCGAGGACGACGCGCCCGCTCCCGCGCGGGCGTACCGCGGTACCACCTCGCTTGCCGCCTGGCCCGTGTCCGGGCCGTTACCGGCGACCGCTCGTCAGCCGGCTATGACGGGCCGGACCCGCCCGGTTCTACTCAGGCCGCGCCGCGACCCTTTCTTCCGGGGGCTCCCCGGTGATAGCCGGATCAACGCCATGTCTGGTGAAGCCTATCTGCTGCCTGGAGTATTCCGCGAAACTCAGCCGCCGGTCCAGCTCATTTTTATGCCGAACGGACCAGGCGCGTCACCCGGCAACGGCGGCGTGCCCCGGCGGGGGAGCCTGCTCCGGCGGGGGAGCGTGCCCTGGCGAGGAAGCCTGCTCCGGCGCGGTGGCGAGCCAGTCGCCGATCCCGGTCAGCAGCTCTGCTCGCAGCGGCTCGGGGGCCGCCGAGCCGAGCACCGACGCGCGGGCCAGGTCGGCCAGTTCGGCGTCGGTGAACCGGTGCGCGTGCCGGGCGATCTCGTACTGCGCGGTCAGCCGCGGGCCGAACAGCAGCGGGTCGTCGGCCCCGAGCGCGACGGGCACGCCGGCCTCGAACAGGCGGCGCAGCGGGAGGTGCGACGGGACCGCCGCGACGCCGAGCGCGACATTGGAAGACGGGCACACCTCGCAGGTCACGCCCTCGGCGGCCAGCCGCTTGACCAGGGCGGGATCCTCGGCGGCCCGGATGCCGTGGCCGATCCGGTCCGCGTGCAGGTCGTCGAGGCAGGCCTCCACGCTGGCCGGCCCGGCCAGCTCGCCACCGTGCGGAACCAGGAGCAGCCCAGCCCGTTCGGCAATCCGGAACGCGGCGGCGAACTCGGGCGCGGCCCCGCGCCGCTCGTCGTTGGACAGGCCGAACCCGGTCACCCCCCGGCCCGCGTACTGGGCGGCCAGCCGGGCCAGGGTCCTGGCTTCCAGCGGGTGCTTGGTCCGGTTGGCCGCGATTATGACGCCGATCCCCACGCCGGTGGCGTCCGCTGCGGCCGCGGCGGCGCCGAGGACCAGTTCGGTCATGGCCGTGATCCCGCCGAACCGCGCGGCGTAACCGGACGGGTCGACCTGGATCTCCAGCCAGCGCGAGCCCTCCGCCCGTTCGTCCTCGGCGGTCTCGGTCACCAGCCGCCGCACATCGGCGGGGGTGCGCAGCACCGAACGGGCGGTGTCGTACAGCCGCTGGAACCGGAACCAGCCGCGCTCGTCGGCGCCGCTCAGCCGCGGCGGCCAGTCCTGCGCGAGCGCGGGCGGCAGCCGGATGCCGTGCGTCCGGGCCAGCTCGCCCAGCGTCGCGTGCCGCATCGCGCCGGTGAAATGCAGGTGCAGGTGCGCCTTGGGAAGTGCGGAAAGCGGCCTCGACATCCGCTCAGTGTGCCGTGCCTGCAGTGCCCTCTTCAAAGGTTCGCGTTATTCAGATACACGTCGAGGTTCTCGCCGACCCTACGGTACCGACCGCTCGCACGGGCTCAAAAGGCCCGTGCTCACTAGTCGGTTCTGAATAACGCTCACCGGGCTTCCGCGAGCAGCTTGGCCATCCGCCCGATGCCTTCTTCGAGGTCGGCGTCGCCGAGCGCGCAGGAAAGCCGGAAATATCCGGGCGTACCGAACGCCTCGCCCGGGACCACGGCCACTTCCGCCTCGTCCAGGATGAGGCCGGCCAGTTCCGCCGAGGTCTGCGGCCGCTTTCCGGATATCTCCTTGCCGAGCAGGGCCTTGACGCTCGGATAGCAGTAGAACGCGCCCTGCGGCTCCGGGCAGAGGACGCCGCCGATCTCGTTCAGCATCCTGGTCATGGTCAGCCTGCGCCGGTCGAACGCCGTGCGCATGGCGGCCACGGCGGACAGGTCCCCGGACACGGCGGCAAGCGCGGCCGCCTGGGCCACGTTGCAGACGTTGGACGTGGCGTGGCTCTGCAGGTTCGCCGCGGCGGCGACCACGTCCCGCGGGCCGATCATCCAGCCTACCCGCCAGCCGGTCATCGCGTAGGTCTTGGCCACGCCGTTCAGCACCACGCAGGTGTCGGCGGTCTCCGGGGCCTGCACCGGGATCGAGGAGAACCGGGCGTCGCCGTACACCAGGTGCTCGTAGATCTCGTCGGTGACCACCCACAGGCCGTGCTCCGCGGCCCACTGACCGATCTCCCGGACCGCCTCCGGCGGGTACACCGCCCCGGTCGGGTTGGACGGGGACACGAACAGCAGCACCTTGCTGCGGCTGGTGCGGGCCGCCTCGAGGTCGGCGACCGAGGCCAGGTAGCCGGACTGCTCGTCGGTCAGCACGGGCCGCATCACGCCGCCGGCCAGCGCGATGACCTCGGGGTAGGTGGTCCAGTAGGGCGCCGGCACGATGACCTCGTCGCCCGGGTCGAGCAGGGTGGCGAACGCCTGGTAGACCGCCTGCTTGCCGCCGTTGGTGACCAGCACCTGGCTGGCCTCCACCTGGTAGCCGGAATCCCTGGCCGTCTTGGCCGCGATCGCCTGCCTGAGCTCAGGCAGGCCGGCCGCCGGCGTGTACTTGTGGAATCGGGGCTCGGCGCAGGCCCGCTGGGCCGCCTCGACGATGTAACTGGGGGTCGGGAAGTCCGGCTCTCCGGCGCCGAAGCCGATGACCGGCCTGCCCGCCGCCTTCAGCGCCTTGGCCTTGGCGTCCACGGCCAGCGTGGCGGATTCGGAGATAGCGGAAATGCGTGCGGAGACTCTCGTAGCCATGGGCAAATGCTAGCCGGGGGGACGACTCCCCAAGACCCCCCGCTGTGCTGGCCCGGGGGGACGACCCCCCGGAACCCCCGCGACTGGGGGGACCCATCCCCCAGCCCCCCCTTGGACCCGCCTTGGCCAGCCGGTTCGACGGACGGGCGGTTCGGACGTACACTGCAGGGACCAACAGCGGTGCTGTGGTTGCGGCAGCATGCCCGTGTGCTTGCGGCGGATGCTGAAGCGGTGCAGCACTAAAGCACGGTGTGATTAAGCACGGTGTGAGTAGGCACAGGGCAGTAGCTCAATTGGCCAGAGTCCCGGTCTCCAAAACCGGTGGTTGGGGGTTCGAGTCCCTCCTGCCCTGCGAGTGCGATCCGGCGAACCCGCCAAGCCGGCGGACCAACAGGTGAGGATATGGCAACTCAGACACGCGGTGAGGCCCCGGAGAAACGGGGCGGAACCGGACGCGCGGCCAAGCGCGAAAGCCGGACCACGCCTGCCTTGTTCTTCCGGCAGATAGTCGGCGAACTGCGCAAGGTGATCTGGCCGACCCGCAAGGAGCTTGTCACCTACACCGTGGTCTGCATGGCCTTCGTGATCTTCATGGTCATCATCGTGACGAGCCTGGACTACGGCTTCACCAAGCTGGTGTTTGAGGTGTTCGGCTAGGCGATCCCGGGGATCCGCCGCCCAGCGGCCGCGTGTACGCCATACGCGGCGCCATGATCGCGGTAGCTGATCATGACTTGAGGAAAGAGAGAGCAATCGTGTCCGAGACCGAACTGGATTCCGTGGCCACGGGCGCGACCGAACCCGATGCGGAAACCGGGGAGGCCGATGACGTGAGCGACTACAGCGAAGAACCCGGCGAGCCCGAGGACGTTGCCGCCTCGGCCGACGGCGCGCTGGACGAGTCCGCGGCGGACGCCAAGGAGGAACCGGCCGACAGCGCGCGGGAGGAGTTCCAGCGCGAGCTTCGCATGCTCCCCGGGGACTGGTACGTGGTGCACTCCTACGCGGGTTACGAGAACCGGGTGAAGACCAACCTGGAGAGCCGGATCTCCTCGCTCAACATGGAGGATTACATCTACCAGATCGAGGTCCCCGTTCACCAGGTGACCGAGATCAAGGGCGGCAAGCGGCAGCAGGTCTCGGAGAAGGTCCTGCCCGGCTACATCCTGGTGCGGATGGAACTGACGGACGAGTCCTGGGCGGTGGTCCGCAACACACCGGGCGTGACCGGCTTCGTCGGGCTGTCCAGCCGGCCGTCGCCGCTGCAGCTCGGCGAGGTGGCCGGCCTGCTCGCGCCGGAGCCCGAGCCCGGGACCAAGCAGGCCGAAGCCGCGCGGACCTCCACGGTGGAATTTGAGGTCGGCGAAAGCGTTACCGTTATGGACGGCCCGTTCGCCACGCTTCCCGCCACCGTGAACGAGATCAACCCGGACACCCAGAAGCTCAAGGTGCTGGTGTCGATCTTCGGCCGCGAGACCCCGGTCGAGCTGTCGTTCGACCAGGTGACCAAGATCTAACAGCCAAGTAAGGACATAGTCGAATGCCGCCAAGAAGGAAGAAGCTCGCCGCCGTCGTCAAGGTGCAGCTGCCGGCGGGCCAGGCCACCCCGGCGCCGCCCGTGGGTACCGCGCTGGGCCCGCACGGCGTGAACATCATGGACTTCGTCAAGCAGTACAACGCGGCGACGGAAAGCCAGCGGGGCAACATCATCCCGGTCGAGATCTCCATCTTCGAGGACCGGTCCTTTACCTTCGTCACCAAGACGCCGCCGGCCGCCGAGCTGATCAAGAAGGCCGCGAGCGTGGACAAGGGCAGCGCCGAGCCGCACAAGACCAAGGTCGGCAACATCACCGCCGCCCAGGTCCGCGAGATCGCGCAGACCAAGATGCCCGACCTGAACGCGACCACGATCGAGGCGGCCGAGAAGATCATCGCCGGCACCGCTCGCTCGATGGGCATCAAGGTCGATAGCTAGACCTCATCTGAGACACAGGCAGTGGCAGGGCCTCGCGCGGCCCGCTGACCACAACCTCCGGACACCAGGAGACACGTAATGAAGCGCAGCAAGGCCTACCTCAAGGCCCAAGAGCAGATTGACCGTGAGCGGCTCTACAGCCCCGCGGAGGCAGTCACCATCGCCAAGTCGAACCAGGTGACGAAGTTCGACCCGACCGTCGAGGTGGCGCTGAGGCTCGGCGTCGACCCGCGCAAGCAGGACCAGATGGTCCGCGGCACGGTCAACCTGCCGAACGGCACCGGCAAGACCGCCCGGGTGCTCGTCTTCGCCACCGGCGACCGGGCCGAGGACGCCCGCGCGGCGGGCGCCGACTACGTCGGCTCCGATGACCTGATCGAGCGCATCCAGGGCGGATTCCTCGACTTCGACGCGGTGGTCGCCACCCCCGACCTGATGGGCAAGGTCGGCCGTCTCGGCCGGGTGCTCGGCCCGCGCGGCCTGATGCCGAACCCGAAGACCGGGACCGTGACGCCGGACGTGGCCAAGGCCGTGACCGAGATCAAGGGCGGCAAGATCGAGTTCAGGACCGACCGGCACGGCAACCTCCACTTCATCATCGGCAAGGCGTCGTTCCCGAACAACGCCCTGCTCGAGAACTACGCCGCCGCCCTGGACGAGGTGATCAGGCTCAAGCCCGCCGCGGCTAAGGGCCGGTACCTGAAGAAGGTCACGTTCACCACGACGATGGGTCCGGGCATCCCGGTCGACCCCAACAAGACCCGCAACTTCACCGAGGACCTCGCCGAAGCCACCGCCTGACCCCGAGCGCGACGCGGCCGGCCCCGAGCACGGGCGCCGGCCGCTTTCGTTGCCGCAGTGCCGGGCTGCCGCGATTTGAACCCCTGACCTCTTGCACGTAACCTGTTAACACCGAAGACCGCTGGATGCTGTCGCGCTTGCGCGGCGGCCGAAGGCTCCGGCCCGGGTCGCACAGATCCCGGGCGGACATCCCGCGCAGGTGAACTGAGCTGTGCCGTCCGGCCTTCCATGGTCGGCGTTGCCGCCCCGTGCGCCTCGCGCCGGGGCGTTTTTGCTGTCTTCAGCTTCTACGAAATGGAGAGGAGGCACATGGCTAACGCTGAGAAGGTCGCCGCGGTCACCGAGCTCACCGAGCGGTTCAGGGACTCGTCAGGCGCGGTGCTCACCGAGTACCGCGGGCTTACCGTGGCCCAGCTCGCCGAGCTGCGCAGGTCGCTCGGGGGCAACGCCACGTTCACCGTGGTGAAGAACACGCTGACCAAGATCGCGATCACCGACGCGGGCCTGGCCGACCAGCTGTCGCCGCTGCTCGCCGGGCCCTCAGCGGTCGCGTTCGTCGACGGTGATGTGGTGGAGGCCGCCAAGGGCCTGCGCGACTTCGCCAAGGCGAACCCGCTGCTGGTCATCAAGGGCGGCGTGCTCGACGGCAAGGCGATGTCGCCGTCGGAGATCATCAAGCTGGCCGACCTGGAGCCGCGCGAGGTCCTGCTGGCCAAGCTGGCCGGCGCGATGAAGGCGTCGCTGGCCGGCGCGGCCGCGACGTTCAACGCGCTGCCGGTGCAGATGGCCCAGCTCGCCGAGGCGCTGCGCGCCAAGCGCGCGGCCGCCGGCGACGCGGCCCCAGCCGATGCAAGCACTGCCGATGCAAGCACTGCCGATGCAAGCACTGCCGACGCAAGCACTGCCGACGCAAGCACAGCCGACGCAAGCACAGCCGACGCAAGCACAGCCGACGCGGCCCCGGCCGCGGCAAGTTCAGACGCCACGCCGGACACGCCGGGCTCAGGCGACGAAGGCTGACCCGACCACACGCTGACCCCGACCACACGCTGGCCGGACCCCACGCTAGGAATTGAAGGAACGAGGAACACCACCATGGCGAAGATGAGCACGGACGACCTCCTCGAGGCGTTCAAGGAGATGACCCTGCTCGAGCTCTCCGATTTCGTGAAGCAGTTCGAGGAGACGTTCGACGTGAAGGCGGCCGCCCCCGTGGCGGTGGCCGCGCCCGCCGCCGGGGGCGCCGGTGCCGGCGAGGCCGAGCAGGCCGAGGAGCAGGACGAGTTCGACGTCATCCTCGAGGCCGCGGGCGACAAGAAGATTCAGGTCATCAAGGAGGTGCGCAGCCTGACCAGCCTCGGCCTCAAGGAGGCCAAGGACCTGGTCGACGGCGCGCCCAAGACGGTGCTTGAGAAGGTCAACAAGGAGAGCGCGGAAAAGGCGCGGGCGGCCCTCGAGGGCGCAGGCGCCACCGTCACCGTCAAGTAGCCTTCCGGGCTGCGTTAGGCGGTAACAAGCGCAGCGAGACCCGGGTTCGCGCGCCACGGCAATGGTGCGGGGCCCGGGTCTCGTCATGTTCCGGCGGAGGGCAGGAATAACGTCATACCCTGCTGTGTTGCTGACTACACATAACACTGCATGTGGCATCCGTCACCCAGGCAAACTGTCCCGAGTGTCCGGTTCAGACTTGACTCTTGGCCGCCAAAGAGCGATGCTGCGGAGCAACCGTGAATCTCATAGTGACGTACACTTGACCAGCGGTGTGGCCTTCGGCTACACTGCTAGTTTGCGCTGCACTCTGACGTCCTCGGTGTCTCCCTCGCGTCTACGGGGTTTTGCCGCGGGGCGTTTGGCGTGCGTGCGGTGATATTTCCGCGACAAAGTTCGGAAGGACCCCTGTTGGCAGCATCGCGCAGCGCCTCCGCACCGACTACCTCCGCAACGAATCCTGGTTCACGCCGCGTGTCTTTCGCGCGCATCCAGGAGCCGCTCAAGGTACCCGACCTACTCGCCCTGCAGACCGAGTCGTTCGACTGGCTGCTAGGCAACGAGAGGTGGCAGGCCCGCATCACTGAAGCAAAGGACGCCGGGCGGAAAGACCTGTCCGAGCAGTCCGGCCTCGAGGAGATCTTCGAGGAGATCAGCCCGATCGAAGACTTCTCGGGCACCATGTCGCTCTCATTCCGGGACCACCGGTTCGAGCCGCCCAAGTACTCCTCGGAGGAGTGCAAGGACAAGGACATGACGTTCTCCGCCCCCATGTTCGTGACGGCGGAGTTCATTAACAACACCACTGGCGAGATCAAGAGCCAGACGGTGTTCATGGGCGATTTCCCGCTCATGTCGGCCAAGGGCACCTTCATCATCAACGGCACCGAGCGCGTCGTGGTCAGCCAGCTGGTCCGCTCACCGGGCGTGTACTTTGACCGCCAGGTCGACAAGACCTCGGACAAGGACATCTACTCCTGCAAGGTGATCCCGAGCCGGGGCGCATGGCTCGAGTTCGAGATCGACAAGCGGGACAGCGTCGGCGTCCGCATCGACCGCAAGCGCAAGCAGAGCGTGACCGTCCTGCTGAAGGCTCTGGGCTGGGACGACGCGAAGATCCTGGACCGGTTCGGCGGGTACGAGTCGATGCGCGCCACCCTGGAGAAGGACCACACGGCCGGCCAGGACGAGGCGCTGCTCGACATCTACCGCAAGCTGCGGCCGGGTGAGCCGCCGACGCGCGAGTCGGCGCAGGCGCTGCTGGAGAACCTCTACTTCAACCCGAAGCGGTATGACCTGGCCAAGGTGGGCCGCTACAAGGTCAACAGGAAGCTCGGCCTGGAGCTGCCGATCCGGCAGGGCACGCTGAGCGAGGCCGACATCGTCGCCACCATCGAGTACCTGGTCCGGCTGCACGCGGGCGAGGAGGAGATGATCGCCGGCGAGACGATCATCCCGCTCGAGACCGACGACATCGACCACTTCGGCAACCGGCGGCTGCGCACCGTGGGCGAGCTGATCCAGAACCAGGTCAGGCTCGGCCTGGCCCGGATGGAGCGCGTCGTCAGGGAGCGGATGACCACTCAGGACGTCGAGGCGATCACGCCGCAGACCCTGATCAACATCCGGCCCGTGGTGGCGTCCATCAAGGAGTTCTTCGGCACCAGCCAGCTCTCCCAGTTCATGGACCAGACCAACCCCCTGGCCGGCCTGACCCACAAGCGCCGCCTGAGCGCACTGGGCCCCGGCGGCCTGAGCCGCGAGCGGGCGGGCTTCGAGGTCCGCGACGTGCACCCCAGCCACTACGGCCGGATGTGCCCGATCGAGACGCCGGAAGGGCCGAACATCGGCCTCATCGGCTCGCTGTCCAGCTACGCCCGGGTGAACGCGTTCGGCTTCGTCGAGACGCCGTACCGCAAGGTCAACAACGGCGTGGTGACCGACCAGATCGACTACCTGACCGCCGACGAGGAGGACAGGCACGTCATCGCCCAGGCGAACACGCCGCTGGATTCGGACGGCAACATGTTCGAGAACCGCGTGCTGGTCCGCCGCAAGGGCGGCGAGGTGGACTACATCCCGCCGGACGAGGTCGACTACATGGACGTGTCGGCGCGGCAGATGGTGTCCGTGGCCACCGCCATGATCCCGTTCCTGGAGCACGACGACGCGAACCGCGCGCTGATGGGCTCGA
Organism: Streptosporangiaceae bacterium; assembly: GCA_052144275.1. GTDB lineage: Bacteria > Actinomycetota > Actinomycetes > Streptosporangiales > Streptosporangiaceae > Palsa-504. The sequence goes on along the minus strand of JBKQQQ010000478.1, from coordinate 2,861 downwards.
ACATGCAGCGGCAGAGCGTGCCGCTGCTGCGCAGCGACGCGCCGCTGGTCGGCACCGGCATGGAGTACCGTGCCGCGACCGACGCGGGCGACGTGATCCTGGCCGACAAGGCCGGCGTGGTCGAGGAGTCCAGCGCGGACCTCGTGACGGTGATGAACGACGACGGCACCCGGACCACCTACCTGGTGTCCAAGTTCCGCCGGTCCAACCAGGGCACCTGCTTCAACCAGAAGCCGGTCGTCGAGGAAGGCGACCGGGTGGAAAAGGGCCAGGTGCTGGCCGACGGCCCGTGCACCGACCACGGCGAGATGGCGCTGGGCAAGAACCTGCTCGCGGCGTTCATGCCGTGGGAGGGTCACAACTACGAAGACGCGATCATCTTGTCTCAGCGGCTGGTGCAAGACGACATCCTGTCGAGCATCCACATCGAGGAGCACGAGGTCGACGCCCGGGACACCAAGCTCGGGCCCGAGGAGATCACCAGGGACATCCCGAACGTCTCCGACGAGGTCCTAGCCGACCTGGACGAGCGCGGCATCATCAGGATCGGTGCCGAGGTCGTCAACGGCGACATCCTGGTCGGCAAGGTCACGCCCAAGGGCGAGACCGAGCTGACCCCGGAGGAGCGGCTGCTGCGCGCGATCTTCGGTGAGAAGGCGCGCGAGGTCCGGGACACCAGCCTGAAGGTCCCGCACGGCGAAGAGGGCAAGGTCATCGGCGTCCGGGTGTTCACCCGAGAGGACGGCGACGAGCTGCCGCCGGGCGTGAACGAGCTGGTCCGGGTGTACGTGGCCCAGAAGCGCAAGATCACCGACGGCGACAAGCTGGCCGGACGGCACGGGAACAAGGGCGTGATCGCGAAGATCCTCCCGGTGGAGGACATGCCGTTCCTCGAGGACGGCACCCCGGTGGACATCGTGCTCAACCCGCTCGGCGTTCCCGGCCGGATGAACGTCGGCCAGGTCCTCGAGACTCACCTCGGCTGGGTGGCCAAGACCGGCTGGCAGGTCGACGGCGGTGACGCCGAGTGGAAGAACCGGCTGCGGTCGGTGGGCGCCGACGCCGCGCCGGCGGGCACGCCCGTCGCTACCCCGGTGTTCGACGGGGCCAAGGAAGAGGAGATCACCGGCCTGCTCGGCAGCACGCTGCCGAACCGGGACGGCCAGCGGCTGGTCGCCTCGAGCGGCAAGGCCAGGCTGTTCGACGGCCGGACCGGCGAGCCGTTCAAGGACCCGATCGCGGTCGGCTACATCTACATCCTCAAGCTGCTGCACCTGGTCGACGACAAGATCCACGCTCGTTCGACCGGTCCGTACTCGATGATCACCCAGCAGCCGCTGGGCGGCAAGGCGCAGTTCGGCGGGCAGCGCTTTGGTGAGATGGAGGTCTGGGCCCTGGAGGCGTACGGCGCCGCCTACGCCCTGCAGGAGCTGCTCACGATCAAGTCCGACGATGTGCTCGGCCGGGTCAAGGTGTACGAGGCCATCGTCAAGGGCGAGAACGTCCCAGAACCGGGGATCCCGGAATCGTTCAAGGTGCTGATCAAGGAAATGCAGTCACTCTGTCTCAACGTCGAGGTGCTGTCCAGCGACGGCGCCGCGATCGAGATGCGCGACACCGACGAGGACGTTTTCCGCGCGGCCGAGGAACTCGGCATCGACCTGTCCCGGCGCGAGCCGAGCAGTGTCGAAGAGGTCTGATCCGAAGGGGGTTACACAAATTGCTAGACGTCAACTACTTTGACGATCTTCGGATCGGTCTGGCCACCGCCGAGGACATCAGGCAGTGGTCGCACGGTGAAGTGAAGAAGCCGGAGACCATCAACTACCGCACGCTCAAGCCGGAGAAGGACGGGCTCTTCTGCGAGAAGATCTTCGGCCCGACCCGGGACTGGGAGTGCTACTGCGGCAAGTACAAGCGCGTTCGGTTCAAGGGCATCATCTGTGAGCGCTGTGGCGTGGAAGTCACCCGCGCCAAGGTGCGGCGCGAGCGGATGGGCCACATCGAGCTGGCCGCGCCGGTCACGCACATCTGGTACTTCAAGGGCGTGCCCAGCCGTCTGGGCTACCTGCTCGACCTGGCGCCGAAGGACCTGGAGAAGGTCATCTACTTCGCCGCCTACATGATCACCTACGTGGACGACGACGCACGGGCGCGCGACCTGCCGAGCCTCGAAGCCAAGATCTCGGTCGAGCGCGGCCAGCTCGAGCAGCGCCGTGACGCCGACGTCGAGGGCCGGCAGGCCAAGCTCGAGGCCGACCTGGCCGAGCTCGAGGCGCAGGGCGCCAAGAGCGACGCGAAGCGGAAGCTGCGGGAGAGCAGCGACCGGGAGTGCAAGCAGATCAGGGACCGCGCGGGCAAGGAGATCGACCGCCTGGACGAGGTCTGGAGCAGGTTCAAGAACCTGAAGGTCCAGGACCTCGAGGGTGACGAGCTGCTCTACCGCGAGATGCGGGACCGGTTCGGCCGGTACTTCCGCGGCGGGATGGGCGCCCAGGCGATCCAGGACCGGCTGGCCAGCTTCGACCTGGACGCGGAGGCGCAGAGCCTGCGCGAGACCATCAGGACGGGCAAGGGCCAGAAGAAGGCCCGCGCGCTGAAGCGGCTCAAGGTCGTGTCGGCGTTCCTGAACACCAGGAACAGCCCGATGGGCATGGTGCTCGACTGCATCCCGGTGATCCCGCCGGACCTGCGGCCGATGGTCCAGCTGGACGGCGGCCGGTTCGCGACGAGTGACCTGAACGACCTGTACCGCCGGGTGATCAACCGGAACAACCGGCTCAAGCGGCTGCTTGACCTGGGCGCGCCGGAGATCATCGTGAACAACGAGAAGCGGATGCTGCAGGAGGCCGTGGACAGCC
>JBKQQQ010000477.1:0-10050 GCA_052144275.1 Streptosporangiaceae bacterium | reverse complement strand
GGCTGGATCCTGGGCTCCGCCCTCACGCCACAGCTCGTCACCGCATGGGCCGGCCAGAAAAGAGCGCAGCTCGACGACCCCGGCTTTCGGCGCCTCTACCTCGCCTTCGACCAGGCCCGCGACTGGGACCCCGCCGATCCCAGGCTCGAACAGCTCGCCGCACGAGCACTCGACTGGGCCGCCGGTCACCGCGATCTCCAGGCCCAAGTACCCGAACCGAGCACTGCCCTCTCCGTCGCCGTCAGCCTCATGACCGCCCAGGTCGCCGAAGCCTCACCCGCGCTGCGACGCCTCGCCGACATAGCCGAGGAACAGCGTGCTGCGACCACCGGCGGGCACACCCGGGACGCTACCTCCGATCGCAGATGATCTCCGACAGTGAGGCACCGGCTTCCTTCTAAACTGACCGCGGCACAGCGGATATGGACCGCTTTGAGCAGGCCCTCCATGAGCCGCCCGGAGTCCATGCCGAGGCTGACCGCAGCCCAGGCAGCGTGGCCTATACAGACAGCGCGATCGTTCTGGCCATCCCGCGACGGCTGCTGCTCGCACCCGGCACGCCCGTGATCAATGCGAACACGATCGAGGTTGAGCCGAGCCGAGACAGCCAGGAAAGCCACGGCACGCCGGCTCTTCCGCACACGGCTGGTCCACGGACAGGCCCGGCCAGCGAATGAACCCTGCACCGCACCCATTCCGAGAGTTCTAATAACCGACGGTGCCGTTAGTTAGTTAGTTAGGCAGCTACGCCTCGGGGTTCCCCGACGAGCTCGCGTTCGAGCAGTGGCTGGACCGCATCGACACCCTCAACGGCGCCCGTCAGCATCTCACCGCCGGCGAGCACGTCAGCGGGCCGGCCGCCACCGAATACACGGCCCGGGTCACCGCCTCAGCACGGTTCGCCGGACGCGTAGCCCGCACCAGCCGCGAAGCAGTGACCATGCTGGCCGACCCCGGCCTGCAGATCTTCCCCGGCAAGGGCATGACCTGCGTCCTGGACCCGGCCAAGGCCGCGTGCCACCTCACCGCCGACGACAACGGCACCCGCCGCACACCGGACATCAGCAACTGCCAGGCCAACTGCGCGAATATCGCCCGCACTGACCGCGACATCTCGCTCATCCGGCAGCGCGCCGATGAACTCGCCGACATCGTCGCAGACCCGCTCGCCCCGCCGATCCGCCACCAGCGCGAGCAACGCGAACTGCACCGGCTCCGCCAGATCATCGACCACCACCAGGAGACCGCCTCGTGACCACCAGCCGCGACGCTGAACGCGACGCCATTAAGGCAGCCATGGACAGGCTCCTCAACGCAATGCCCACCACATCCACTGGTGCCCTGTCGGTCCTGCAGCTGGCCGTCGAAGCCGGCGTCAAACGGTGGATCCTCACCCACAAGCACCCCGACCTGAAAGCCGAGTTCGAACGCCGCCGCACCGCCAGCAACGGCGTCCCCGCGGCGTTCCAAGGCCTCCACGCCCGCGTCACTGATCTTGAGAACGCCAACCAGCAGCTCCGCGCCGACAAAGCCCAGCTCACCGAACGCGTCGAGGTCTACGCCCAGGTGATCCATGAGCTGACCACACAGATGAGCCGTCTGCGCGCCGAGCTGACCGCACCCGCAAACATCCGGTACCTGCAGCAGCCGGGATCATGACGCTGAGCGAAGCCGTTTCGACGGCTCCCCGCGCCAAAAGAAGCCAACACGGTCAAGAGGTGCGATCTGCCAGCCAGGCGTGCACGTCTTCGATGTGGCTTTCCCGCAGGGCGTGTCCCTCATCATCAAAGAACCAGGCTTCGACACCGGGGATATGCGCGGCCAGCCACTGACCGTGGCTGAACGGCACGGCGCGGTCCTGGCCGCCATGCAGCACGAGCACCGGGATCGATATCTGAGCCACGTCGAAACCCCACGGGGTCAGCTGTGCGACGCAGTCATCCCAGCATCCCTCGAACCCGGGCGCCAGGGCCTGCTGCATGGAGACCGCCTCGTCAGTGAGCAGCGCCAGGTCGACACCGGGCATACCTGCATGCATGTTCCGGGCCACCTGAGCCGGCGGTGCGGCAAGGATCTCGTCCCGATCCTTGCGGAACAGCTCCCGGGCCTTGGACTGATCAGTGAGTGTCAGCCGGACCTCATCAATGGCTTCCTGGCTGAAGCCTGATAGCCAGTCCAGTCCCTCAGCGTCGTAGGGGGCAGGCGAGGCCAAGGACGCCGCCGCCGTGACCAGGTCGGGCAGGAGCGCCGCACAAGCGAGCACATGAGGACCGCCACCCGACAGGCCCCACATCGCAAGCCTGCTGATTCCGAGAGCCTCACAGATCACCCGGACATCACCGGCGCAATCGGCCGTCGAGCGTCCCGGCTGAGGTGTCGAGTCCCCATAACCTGGCCGGTCATAGCTGATCAGCCGCAACCCGCGGCGTCGCGCATCGGCCAGCGTGCGAGGACCGTACAGACGGCGACCTCCCGGCGTTCCAACGTGGACCATTACCGGGCGGCCGCCCCGGTCTCCCGCATCCTCCACAGCGAGCGTCCGGCCATCTGGTGCCGCTACAAACCATTCCATCCGCCACCTCCCGTGATTGCCACCGAGCCGCCCAGGTTAGCCCGCAGACGCATGCGGAGCGCTGCGCTCTCCAGCGCGCGGCTTGACTGGACCAGCGTCGGGGTCAGCATCGCCAAAGCAGACCGGCTGAAAGACCGTTCCTGACCCAGGACACTAGCTTGATGCGTGCCGACCTCAGATGTTGCTGAACGATCCTCCTGACCGCCGCCAGGTCAATCGCAACAGCTCCAAGTAGGCGAGAGATCCATGGGGACCGCGCTGGCCCACATGCTGCGCGCCGACGCCGAGGCCGTGGATGTACCGGACAGCCGGACCGGGCCACGGGCGATCCGGCGGTCCCCGTCCCGGTCCGCGGAGGACCAGGACGGACCAGACCGCAGGCAACCCGAAGCTGACCGGGACCGGTCCGTGAGCCGGGACCAGACTGGTCCCAAGCCGGGACGACAGGGCGGCCGCGGGATCAGGGGACCTGACCCGCGGCCCGCGCAGCCACAGGTGGAGCAGGCCCGCCTTGTCGCCCGCAGGCTCGCCGCAGCGGGGAGACCAGTATCGCGGCGAGCGTTGCGCGGCGCCGGAGTCACGGGCTCCAATCAGGCCCTGAACGCCCTGGCGCGCCGGATTAATGCCGAGCAGGCAGGTGCGACGCCGCCGGAGCCGATCTCACCTGGCTAGCAGGTGACCGCCGCCGAGGCCGAAGTCCGACGACGCTAAGCGAGGACCCTGGCGGCCACTCCGCGAAACCGCTGTCGCTCCGCACTACGGTCGCCCGAGCTTGCATTGCGCCATGACCGGACTGCCAGGCCGCCAAGGCCAGGAGGGCGGCCGACGCGGCGACGTGCCCGGGCCGCGTCCGCTGACCACGTCGGTTCACAGCCGCCGATGCGCCTCCCGGTGCGCGGGATCCACCCGGGCCCAGGCATCGTCCCTGACCCTCAGATCCCGCAGCGCCACGGTCATCCAGGCGATCTCGAGTCGGTTGTGGCGCCGTAGCAGCGGGGGTAGACGGCGATCTGCGGCCTACTGCGGCCAGCCCTCGGCGGCGATCATGTGCCGCGCGGCGCTATGTGGGAGGACGTACCTTTTGCTCCACGGGTCTAGACCTATGGCCATTAGGATCGCCAAGACCGCGTTCTCCGCCCGGCTTGGCGAGCAGTCGTCAGCATCAGGTCATGGCGCGGCGTGATACTTACCATCTATTCGCCCGTTGACGCTGTAGGCACCTGCGAAGACGCAGGCCGCGCCCGGTTGCTCTAGGCCAGATTATCTGTTCATCGGAAGCCGACCGTGCCAGATGTGACGTTAGTCAGCCTGGGCGGCGTCCCGGTAGGCGACGGCGAGGTTGTTCCCCGAACCCGACTGCTGCATGGCGATGATCAGGTCGGCCAGCAGGCCCGCCCACCAGGTTGTCCCCGGTGGCCGGTCGAGGGCAAGGAGGGGGAGCGTCGCGCGTACCGTGGTGGTCGGCGGCCGACCCTACGATTTCACGCATGACACCGCGAGTCGGAGCGTTGGCACCGCGATGGACGACGAACGCCCGAGGCGGGCAGCCTGAGGGCGCTCGGCCCGGTGCCGCCGCGACACGGAGGGCTGGGTGAGCGGCACCGCCGTGGCCCCGGGTGCGTACTTCCGGGCGCTCGGCAGCGGACCGGCTTTCGCGTGCGACCGGCGCGTCCGGGTCTGGACCTGGCGGCTCGCCGTGGAGCGACCGGGGGTCATCCCCGCCCTCGGCATATCGCTCGCCGCGGCGCACGTCCCATCGGAGATGCGCATGCGCCATCCGCAGGCCGGTGTGGCGCCGCACCTGGCATCACCTGGCTCGACGGCCAGGAAAGGCGATTTCGGGGAGTTCCTCACCGCGGCGCTGTACAGCAGGCGCATGGGCGAGATCGTGCCGTTCGAGAAGTTGTCCACGAAGCCGGTGGGGGGCGCGACCCAGCACGGCACCGACGTCCTGACCCTCACGCCCGTGCCCCGCTCGGCCCCGGAAGCCGTCGTCGTGGAGGTGAAGACCCGGCCCACGATCAGCCACCCCAAGGCGGATCTGGACGAGATCGCGACCTCGCTCGGCCGGGTCACGGACGTTTACCTCGAATCGGCGTGGCGGACCGCCGTTCGGGTGATGGAGGCGCATCCCGACCACCGCCAGGCCTACGCCCTCCCCGCGGCGATCAGTTTGGCCAAGCTCGACAGCCCGGCGGAACCCGGACCGGAGCACACGCGCAACGCCGTGATCGTCACCGGCAAGGCCTCGCTCACGGCGGTCATGGTCACGAAGTATTGGGGCTCGACCCCGCCGGTCACCGATCTGCACCTGATCGAGGTGCCGGGCCTCATCGACGTGATGAACGAGGTATACGACCACGCGGCCACGCTGACCTACGGCGACGTCGACCACGACGTCCCCGCGTTCCTGAGCGGCCTCGGGCTGCAGCCCGGCGTCAACGCGATGTTGAGCTCCGCCGTGCCGCAGGAGACGGCGGCGCTCGGGTGGCGCGGCCCGATGCCCGGCGTCATCGAGGTCGCCCTGTGGATGCTCGCCGGCTGGGACGGGATGGCCACCGCGCGGGCCGCGCAGCTCGCCGCGCGCTCGACCGACCCCGGTGCCGTCGGTCTCGCCGAGCTCCTCGCCGGCCAGACGACCCGTGCTCGTCGCGCCCTCGACCCTGCCCATCCATTCCTCCCCCTGGTCACTGCCGCCGGCCGACTCTGGGGGCGAACGGCGACCCTTGCCGATTTTCAGCAGCAGGCGCGCGCGCTGCGGGATCAGCTCGGCGACTCTGAGGAGGCGGCCGCGGTCGCCTACGTGGCGTCCGCCATCGGCTACCGCTATCCCCGCCACCCGGCCATCGTCACCGAGGCCGCGGGAGCGACCGGCGTCCACGTGCGGCGCGTCATCACCCAGTTCCAGCGCCTCGGGCGGCGGGCACTGTGGCCATCACAGGCGCAGGCGGTCGCCGGAGGGCTCCTCGACCGCGGTCACCCGTCGCTCGCGATCAAGATGCCGACCAGCGCCGGCAAGACCTTGCTCATCGAGCTGGCCGTGGCCGACGCGCTCGACGCCGACACATCCGCCGTGGCGGCGGTCGTGGCGCCCACCCGCGCGCTCGTCGGGCAGCTGGCTGCCTCCCTCCGCCACGTCCTCCCCGCGGCGCAGGTCCGTTCCTCGCACGGTGGCCTCGATTTCGACACCGAAGACCTGTCGGGTCCCGGGATCCTCGACGACCCGGGCGTGGTCGTGCTTACCCCCGAACGGCTCGACCTGGAGTGGCGGCGCGCCACCTCGGGCGAAGGGGTGTCGGTCGCTGCGCTCCGGCTCCTGGTCATCGACGAGGCGCACTTGCTCGCCGCCACGCATCGTGGGCCTCGCCTCGAGCTACTCATCGCCCGGGCGTTGCGCGCCGGTGTCCGCCTCATCCTCCTCTCGAGCCAGTTTCCCGACACCGAGGTGCTCGCGACCTGGCTCGACGGCCGGTCCATCGAGTCGGACTGGGGCCCCACGTGGCTGCACCGCCAGGTGTACTCGCGATCGGCCGACGGGACGCACGGCATCCTCACCGACGAGACGGGCTGTACGGTCTCCGTGCTTTCGCTTGCTCCCCGGGGAGCGGATGGTCGGTGTCCGCCGGAACGGCGCGAGGAGGCCGCTGCGCTGGCCGAGCTGGCCCACCGCGATGGCCTGGTGGTGGTCTTCTCCGACCAGCGGCGGTACATGGACAAGCTGAGCGAGGCGGTGCGGAAACGGTTCGGGCAGCTGCCGTCGCCGGCCGACCCCGCCCTGGCCGACCGCATCGAGCCGCTCAAGAGCACGTATCCGGCCCACTGGGACCTGCTCCGCGCCGGGGTCGGCGTCCACCATGCACAGGCGCCGCCGGCCGAATACTGGGCCGCTGGTTTGACCTGGGGCTACGTTGCCGGCATGATCGGCACCCATGTTTGTCGCGCTGGCTTACCGGCTGCTGGTGACGGTACTGTCCTGGCTCGCGCTGCTGGCCCGGTCCTCGTCGGCCAAAGACGCGGAGATACTCGCGCTGCGGCACGAGGTGGCCGTGCTACGCCGGGCGAACCGCAGACCGCGCCTGTCCTGGACCGACCGGGCCGTGCTCGCCGCGCTTGCCAGGATCATGCCGACAGCGCTACGCGCCCGGCGGATCGTGACTCCCGGCACGCTGCTGCGCTGGCACCGGCGGCTGGTCGCGGTGAGGTGGCGCCAGCCCAGGCCGCCTGGCCGCCCGCCAGTACCTGAGGAGGTTGTCGCGCTGATCCTGCGCCTGGCCCGGGAGAACACCCGGTGGGGCGTAGTCAGGATCCAAGGCGAGCTGCGTCGGCTAGGGCACCGGGTGGCCGCCTCCACCATCCGCAAGATCCTGCGCGCCCACCGCATCCCCCCGCCATCTGGGCATGACCGATCCTGGCGCGTCTTCCTGCGCGCCCACGCCACCACGCTCATGGCCACAGATTTCTTCCACGTCGACTGCGCGCTCACGCTCACCCGCCTGTACGTCGCGTTCGTCATCGAACTCAAGACGCGGCGGGTGCACCTGCTCGGGATCACCAGGAGTCCCACGGGCCAGTGGGCCACCCAGCTCGCCCGCAACCTCGCCGCCGAGCTGGAAGAAGCCGGGTCCCGGTTCACTTACCTGATTCGCGACCGGGACGCCAAGTTCACCGCCGCATTCGACGCCGTATTCGCCTCAATCGGGACCACGGTGCTGCCGATCGCGCCCCAGGCACCCAGAATGAACGCCTATGCCGAGCGTTTCGTACGCACGGTACGGGCCGAATGCACCGACCGGATGCTCATCATCGGCGAACGGCACCTGCGGGCGATCCTGTCCGAGTACATCGGCCACTACAACACCAGCCGCAGCCACCAAGGCGATGGCATGGCCCTGCGCGCACCGGACGACAACCCGGACGTCATCGCCTTCCCCGTCCCGGCCGCCCAGATCCAGCGCCGAACCAGGCTCGCCGGACTGATCAGCGAATACCGGCAGGCAGCATGAACGCCCAGGCCAGCACCAGTAGCCGAGTTCTCGACCAGTACAGGTGTGGGCGCAGCTTCCCGGGCAGGTACCGGATCAGCGCGGCCATAACGGCCCGGTCGGCCCGGTCGAGGCGGGGCCTGGGATTGGTAACGTTGCCTCAGGTTCCGCAGCGACGGTCAGGGCGCGAACATCGCTGTCCGCTGCCTTCGATGACGGCGCGTCCACCGCCAGCGTGACGGCTGCCTCACTGCTCAGGGCCAGTCCCTGCGCCCATAGCCGGGCGACGGCGGCTTCACCCAGATGGCGCGCCGGAGCGAGGTAGGTCTCGGTACGGGCAGGCGGCAACGGCGGCACTCCGGCCGACTCGCGTACCGCTGCGGCCGCTGCGGCGAGCTGAACTGCCCGCTCGGGCTGTTTCTCGCGCACGGCCAGGGTGGCGAAGGCTTCAAGCCCGCGTGCGACGCCGATGCGGGCGCCAGTGGCCTGGCTGAGCTTGATGCTCCTGGTCAGGTGGCGCCTGGCCTGCCCGGCCGAGCCGAGGTCCAGGGCCACCCGCCCCAGGCCGGCCAGGCAGCGCGCGATCTCCGTCCTGGCGCCGACCTCCTCCAGGATCGGCAGCGCCTCCACGTAACGGTCATGCGCCTGGCCTGGATGCCCGCCGAGCCGGGCCAGGTCGCCGAGGCCGAGCAGGGCCCGGGCAGCTCCCCACTGCTGGTCGATGCGCCGCATGACCGCGACCGAGGCGCTCGCCAGCTGTGCGGCCTCTCGCGGCTTGCCCATCCGGGCCGCGATCGCCGCCCGGGTGCCCAGCGCGTAGCCCTCGTTCCACCCGTCACAGGCGGCCTGCGCCACCGACAGCGCCTGATCCGCCCAGGCCAGCGCCGCCTCCGCCCGTCCCGTTTGCAGGGCGATCTCGCTGAGCAGGTTCAGCGCCACCCCCGTCCAGAACTCCTCGCCCGCGTCCCGGCACAGCGCCAGCCCCTCCTCGGCGAGCGCTTCGGCTGCGGCGGGATCGCTGGCCAGGGCAAGCTGCGCCCGCGCCACTAGGGCTGCGCCCCGTATTCGCGGCGCAGGTGCCGTCCCGCCAGGTTCCAGGAAGGCATCCAGCCATTCGCCGCCTTCGGCGAAGGTGCCCCAGACGAGCCAGCGCGGGCTGACCGCGATGCAGATCCGCAGCCCGTTCCCGGCGTCGTCATGGTCCAGGCACCAGGTCAGGACCTGGGATATGTTGCCCTCGTCGACGTGGTACCGGCGGGAGCAGCCGACCCGTTCCGGCCAGGGGACCGGGCCGGTAGCCATCCCGACCGCCAGGCTGTGCTCCGCGATACGCACCACGTAATCGCGCAGCGCGAGCTCGAACCGGGCTGACTCCCCGGTGTCAGCCAGGCGCGCCGCCGCATATTCCCTGATGGTGTCCAGCATCCGGTAGCGGGCCTGACCCAGGATCTCCGGCTCGAGCACCACCAGGGACTTGTCTACCAGGGCGGCGGTCAGGCCCAGCACGTCGCCAGCCGGGACGTCGTCATCAGCGCATACCTGCTCGGCCATCTCCAGTGACCATCCGGCGAAGACCGACAGCCGCCGGAACAACATCTGCTCGGCCTCGGTGAGCAGCGCGTAGCTCCACTCGATCGTGGCGCGCATCGCGCGCTGGCGCGGCGAAGCGGACCGGTCGCCGGTAACCAGCAGCGCGAACCTGTTGCCCAGCCGCGCGCAGATCTGGTCCACAGACAGGACCCGGACCCACGCGGCCGCTAGCTCGATCGCCAGCGGCAGGCCATCCAGGGCCCGGCAGATCGCGGCGACGGTCAAGATATTACCCGGGCCCAGGGTGAAACCCGGCAGGGACGCGGCGGCCCGGTCGGCGAACAGGCGGATGGCCTCGTCGTGATCCCGGGGTTCGGCGCCAATACTCATGGCCACGGACACCGCCGACAGCGGAGGCACCCGCCATGCCGTCTCGGCCGCCACGCGTAGCGGCTCACGGCTTGTGACCACCAGCCTCAGCCCCGGCGAGCTCGCCAGCAGCTGCCGTGCCACCTCAGCGCAGGCGCCGACCAGGTGCTCGCAATTGTCCAGAGCCAGCACCAGCCGCCGTCGCCGCAGGGCATCAGCCAAGGTCTCCAGCAGTGAGCGCCCGGGCTCCTCACTGACCCCGAGAACGGCCGCGATGCGCGAGATGACCAGGTCGGGCTGCTGCAGATCAGCCAGCTCGATGAACCATGCCCCATCGGGGAACTCCGCCGCCACCACGGCGAGCAGCCGCAGCGCCAGCCTGGTCTTCCCGATGCCGCCAGGCCCGCACAAAGTCAGCGCTCGCGTCGAATAGAGCAGTCGGCGCAGCTCATCGAGCTCGCGCTCACGACCGATGAAGCTGTTCGGCTCTTCGGGCAGGTGCGCCTGGATAATCTCGAGCACCCCATTTCACCTGAGCATCAGCGAACATGATCAGAGTAGACCTCAGCATATGGTCCGGAAAATACTCAGCCCCAG